>CBDUIO010000039.1:0-13639 GCA_965367355.1 uncultured Flavobacteriaceae bacterium | reverse complement strand
CAATGGTAAAAAATTTGAGCAATATTGAGTATATTTGTTCTTTAGAATTAATCTAAATAAATAAAACTCTGTTTTTAAAAAGAGCAGTACATTAAAAATAAAAAGTTGAATTAATCTCAATGAATATTGAGGACTTTTAAAAGTAATACAAATTAAAACAGATTCCTGCCTACGTAGGAAAGTAATATGAAATTAAATAAGCAAGATATTTATAAGGCATTAGAAACCATTACGGCTCCGGGTGAAGGAGGGAACATGGTTGAAACCGGAGCAGTAAAAAACGTGATCACTTTTGGAGATGAGGTTATTGTAGATATTACTATCAAAAATCCGAGTTTACAGGCTAAGAAACGAACTGAAGTTGATATCATGAAGGTTATTCATGATCTGGTTTATGAAAAGGCAAAAGTAACCGTCAATGTAAAAGTGGAAGCACCTACAGAACCGGTAAATCAAATTAAGGGAAATCCAATTCCCGGAATTAAAAATATTCTAGCTGTAGCCTCAGGAAAAGGTGGCGTAGGTAAATCTACGGTTACAGCAAACTTAGCTGTAAGCTTATCTAAAATGGGCTTTAAAGTTGGTGTACTGGATGCAGATATTTACGGACCATCGATTCCTATCATGTTCGATGTCGAGAAAGAAAGACCATTGGCTACCAATGTTGATGGTAAATCTAAAATGTTACCTGTAGAAAATTATGGAATTAAAGTACTTTCCATAGGCTTCTTTACAGAAGCAAATCAGGCAGTGATCTGGCGTGGTCCAATGGCTGCAAAAGCCTTGAACCAAATGATCTTTGATGCGCATTGGGATGAACTGGATTTTCTGTTGATAGATTTGCCTCCGGGAACAGGGGATATACATCTAAGCATTATGCAGTCCTTGCCAATCACCGGAGCTGTTGTGGTAAGTACACCTCAAAATGTGGCTTTGGCCGATGCCAAAAAAGGCGTAGCGATGTTTCAGCAGGAAAATATAAATGTTCCTGTGCTGGGTATCATTGAGAATATGGCTTATTTTACTCCGGAAGAGCTGCCAAATAACAAGTATTACATCTTTGGGAAAGAGGGTGCAAAGAATTTGGCCGAAGACCTTAAGGTGCCATTTTTAGGAGATATTCCTTTGGTGCAAAGTATACGAGAAGCTGGTGATATTGGGCGTCCTGCTGCATTACAGGAAGGAACGCCTTTAGAAAAAGCATTTAATGAATTAACCAAAAATGTAGTCCAGGAAATGGTGAACAGAAATGAGAGTCTGCCGCCAACCGAAATAATTAAAATTACAACCATGGCAGGCTGTTCTACGGTAAAAAATTAAGTTATGACTTCAAAAGAAATTAGATCGAACGTTGAAAAAGCATTAGCTGAGATCAGACCTTTTTTGCAAAGTGATGGAGGCGATATTTCTTTGGTTTCAATAGATGACGATAAGTACGTTAAAGTACAACTGGAAGGCGCCTGCATCTCTTGTACAGTTAACCAGATGACTTTAAAATCGGGTGTAGAAATGACAATTAAAAAATATGCACCTCAGATAGAAAAAGTGATTAGTATTGACTAACTATTCAGTTTTATAATCAGATAAAGGTATTGGTCCTTCTAATAAAACCCTTACAATTTGAAGTGTGCCATCTTCTTTAGTAGCTATTTGCCATTTTATTAAAGAAATAGTTCCCTTATCAATTTCAATTCCTGTAATACTTCTTGGATGCACACAACTGCCATCATTAAAAAAGGCTATATCACCCGGTTCCGGGAATCGTGGTCTGTGAGTATGACCTATAATGGTTAATAAGTTATTATTTTCTGATATCCATTTCTTGGTTCGGCGTTCAACCTTTATTAATTCCTTATAATTTTTCGCAGGACTGGTTGGATCTGCAATTCCCATGACATTCAAAGGTTTCCAGAGTACGCGTACCATAAACCGACTCCACCTCCAAAATAAATAATTCCACCAGTCTGCCTGATGACCATGAGTTAAAAATATTTCCTGATTGGTTTCACAGTGCTTCAGTATGATGGCTTCATGATATTCTATTCCTCTGAAGAGTTCTTCGTCTTTACCGGTTTTTGGGTCGAAATATGTTGTTAAATGTCTGGCAACATATTTTGGATCTCGATATACCATATCATGATTTCCCCAGATCATGTGCAGTTTGTTCAAATCATAAAACTGCTTCATCAATAAATACACATTCTTATGTGCAAATAAGATGGATTCAAACGATAGATTTTCCCACAGTTCGTCGCCATCACCAATTTCAATATATTGGTAACCTTCTAAAAAGTAATGCTTTAAAGCGTGAAAGTAGATGTTTCTGTTATTGGCAAAGTCATCGGCAAAACTATTGTCACCTCTGTGACAGTCACTAAATAAGATAAACTTACTAGAATTGTCAAAGTCCAGAATTTTGGCATTTTTATAAGCTCTGTCTAGTCGTTTTTTAGATGAAAGCATAGAATAATTTTATCTAAAATAAATATAAAAATTATAGTTGGGCCAGCTTATTGTATTTTTTCCAATGCTACAGGAAGGATTCGTTCAACGAATTTTGAATAGGCCAATTCTGAAGGGTGGAGACCATCTGAAGCTACCAGGTTAGAATTATCTAGTCCTTCTCGAGTAATATCTGTGATATAAACATAGGTAATGTTATTTAAGGCACAATAGTTTTGTGCATAATCATTATATGCATCCAGTTCCTCAGATATTGTTGGATTGCCATTGCCAAATGGTGTATATGCGTAATCCGGAATGGAAACGACGATTACTTTTTCAGGATTTCCGTTGGCTTTTTCAATAGCGGTGTCAACTAGTTGAGGAAATTCTTGTTCATACAATGAAAACGGCCTTCCCTGATATTGGTTATTAACGCCTATTAAAAGGGTAACAAGGTCAAAGTCTTTCTCTGGGTTATTGGAGTTTATCGCATTAATCAAGTTGGTGGTTGTCCAACCTGTTTGAGCAATGATTTGTAATTCGAATGCGCTATTCTCAAAATTATTAGCCAGGCTATCCTTTAATTGTTCCGGAAACCTGCAGGTTTCACATACACTCTGACCAATGGTATAGCTGTCCCCGAGGGATAATAGTTTAAAATTTGATTCTGCATTGTTTTCATCACCTTCATCGCCGGGATTGTTTCCGTCGCCTTCATCATTCGTATTATCTTCATTATCAGGATCGTCAGGCGTATTATTATCTTCAATATAAGTATTGATCTGGGTTGAACTTATATCGTCATTGTTGCAGGATAAACTAAAACTGATGGAAAGCAGGATCAGAATAAACGTAAAAGTATTAATCAGGTTTTTCAAAATCATTTTTGTTTAAAAATAAAAAAAAGCCTCCCAATGTAAGGAGGCTTAACAATAAATTTTGTCTATGTATCTATTTAAAGGCGTTCAAGCCTGTTATATCTAAGCCTGTGATCAATAAATGAATATCGTGCGTGCCTTCATAGGTAATGACACTTTCCAGATTCATGGAATGTCTCATAATACTGTACTCTCCTGTGATTCCCATACCTCCCAGAATTTGTCGTGCTTCTCTGGCAATCTTTATGGCCATGTCTACATTATTTCGTTTGGCCATAGAAATTTGCGCTGTTGTGGCTCTGTCTTCATTTTTTAATACGCCAAGTCTCCATGTTAACAATTGAGCTTTGGTGATCTCAGTGATCATTTCAGCTAACTTCTTTTGTTGTAACTGAAAGGCTCCTATAGGTTTTCCAAACTGGATTCGTTCTTTGCTGTAACGAAGTGCTGTATCATAACAATCCATGGCAGCTCCAATGGCGCCCCATGCTATCCCGTATCTGGCTGAATCCAGACAACCAAGAGGTGCTCCTAGTCCGGATTTGTTGGGCAGTAAATTCTCTTTAGGCACTTTTACATTATCAAATATCAATTCTCCAGTTGCACTGGCTCTTAGCGACCATTTGTTATGGGTTTCTGGTGCAGAATATCCTTCCATGTCCTTCTCTACAATAAGTCCATGGATTCGGCCTTCTTCATTTTTAGCCCATACAATGGCTATATCGGCAAAAGGAGAATTGGAGATCCACATTTTGGCTCCATTCAAGAGATAATGGTCTCCTTTATCTTTAAAGTTTGTCACCATCCCACCCGGGTTAGACCCATGATCTGGTTCTGTCAATCCAAAACAACCAATGAGTTCTCCGGATGCTAATTTTGGCAAGTATTTTTGTCGTTGTTCTTCGTTACCATATTTCCAGATCGGGTACATTACCAAAGAGGATTGTACCGATGCGGTACTTCGAATACCTGAATCTCCTCGTTCAATTTCCTGCATGATCAATCCGTAAGAAATTTGGTCCAGTCCGGCACCACCATATTCCATTGGAATGTATGGTCCGAAGGCACCAATTTCCGCCAATCCTTTAACTATTTGCTTAGGGAATTCGGCATTTTGAGCATATTCCTCTATAATAGGAGACACGTCTCTTTTGACCCATTCCCTTGCCGCGTCTCTAACTAATTTGTGTTCTTCAGTTAATAGTTCGTCTAAATTGTAATAATCAGGTGCTTCGAATAAATCTGGTTTCATTCTTTTTTTATTTAAGTGTATGCTCTTTATTCAGGATTTAATCTTCCCTTTTTCTATAAAAATTGAGCTTCTTCAAAATTAATTAAAGCAATTGAATTACTTGAATTAAAAGAAGAAATTATTTAGAGGATATTCCGAATTAAAAATGTGATTATTTAAGAATTACATTGTCAGTAATCGACTTTTAATCAATGCCTGCTTTTAAAATGATTCCTGTTATTAAGTTCATTGAATTGTTGAAGTTTAATTTTATTTACATATGATATTATTATAATTGTATATTTAAACACCCTAGTAAATCTGCCTGACTGGTCTTGGCCTTTTATAATTAAGAATACATGTCTTCGAAAACTCAAAAAATTGGACTTATTACTGCAACATCATTGGTTATTGGTAATATGATAGGTGTAGGTATCTTTTTATTACCATCAACCTTAGCGAAATATGGAAGCATTAGTCTTTTAGGCTGGGTAGTCACCGCAGCCGGATCGTTGATCCTTGCTAAAATATTCAGTAATTTCAGTAAGATCATTGTTAGTAAGAGTGGTGGACCATATGCTTATTCTCGTGAAGGTTTTGGTGATTTTACAGCCTTTTTGGTCGCCTGGGGATATTGGATGCAGACCTGGATTAGTAACGGGGCAATTGCCATTGCTGTTGTTGGTGCCATGAGCTATTTTTTTCCTGTTTTAGAAACTAATTCCTTGTATTCGATAAGTACCGGATTGGCTTTAATCTGGTTTTTTACCTGGATAAATACCAGAGGTATCAAAGAATCAGGTAGAGTACAGGTTGTAACAACTGTTTTGAAGCTTTTACCTTTGGTGTTTGTTATTTTAGTTGGTGTTTTCTACATAGATATGGATAACTTCCCTGCGTTTAATTTAACCGGAGAAAGTGATTGGTCAACCTTAACCGTGGTTTCGACATTGACATTTTTCTCATTTCTAGGGATTGAGTGCGCTACTATTCCTGCTGCAAATGTTGAAAATCCAAAAGTAAATATTCCAAAAGCCACTATGGTAGGAACCATTTTAACTTCCGTTGTATATATATTGGGCACTATTGTCCTTTTTGGCATCCTGCCAATGGATGATTTGCAAAACTCACCGGCACCTTTTGCAGAGGCAGCTAAACTAATAGCAGGTGATTTTGGTGGCTTTTTCGTTTCAATTGGAGTTATTATTTCAGGATTAGGAGTTTTAAACGGCTGGATATTGATTACAGGTCAAGTGCCAATGGCAACCGCAAAGGATCAGTTGTTTCCTAAATTTTTCAAGAAAGAAAATAAAAAAGGAGCACCTGCATTGGGATTAGTAGTGGGAAGTTTACTGGCTTCTTTTATAATGCTCATGAATTACACAAAAGGATTGGTGGATCAGTTTGAAGTAATTGTAGAAATAGCTGTTTTTGTCGCCTTAGTTCCATATTTACTAACAGCCGCATCTTATATTTTGGTAATCATAGAAAGAAAGCTGCATACTAATAGTTGGGTGAAAACATGGGTTCTTGGTGGGTTAGGCTTTCTGTTTACAATAGGGGCTATCTATGGATCGGGTTCAGATACTGTGTTTTATGGTTTCTTTTTATTGTTGTCGGGGATTCCTTTTTATTTGCTGATGAAATGGAACAAAAGAGAAAAATAGAGAATGAAAACAGCATTTACCAGAAACTTATAAAGGAGATGAAATTAGTGTCAAAGGTAGAGGCGTACCAACATGTTTAACAAGACCTTTATTGAGAAGCTACTGATCACATTTTTATGTAAAAATCGCGAGTTAAGTTGATATAATCCTGGGTATATTGATGTCGACCAGTTTCAATAACAATTTCTTCAACTTTGATATCTGATTTCACAAATGAAAATTCAATTAAACTTCTTACTATTTTTGAATTAGGGTTGCCTTTAACCTGCAACATCCTTTGAGGAAATAAATTGACTTCACGAGCCAATTTGATAAAGCGCTTTTCTTCTTTATGAGGAATGATTACAGAAAAAATTCCTTTCTCTGCTAAGAGTTTCGAAGCGCACCATAGTAAATGTTCAAAAGGCAGTGCATCCTGGAATCTGGCAAGGTCTCGCTGTTCGTTTTTACTTTTAAAATTCTCCTGATGATAAGGTGGATTAGAAATGATCAGGTCATAAGTTTCTTCTAATTCCTCTGTAAATTCCAATAAAGACGCATGATAACAGAACAGTCTGTCTGCCCATGGAGAACTCTCAAAATTTTCAACACATTGAACATAGGAGTCCTCATCAATTTCTATGGCATCAATCTGTATGGCCTCACTTCGTTGTGCCATAATTAAAGACAATATTCCCGTACCTGAGCCAATATCCAATATGCTTTCCGGATTATGTTTCAATGTTGTCCAGGCGCCAAGAAGCACAGCGTCCGTGCCAATTTTCATGGCACATTTATCTTGATGAACAGAAAACTGTTTGAATTTAAATGGCTTCATAACAAATTCCAATTTTTAAATTCCAAATTCCAAATTCCAAAATTCATGATTTGTTAATTATTGCCGACAAGATTTTACGTAATTCCTTCGCCTCCTGAATTAATTCAGATAAATCGATTTTAAACTTATTATTCAGATCTCTGAGTAACTTTAGCCATAGCGGGGATTCTTTAGCTTCTTTTCTTGCTATTTTTAATCTAAATGTAAAATCCTTGTCCCCTAATTTTTCATTAGCTTCAATATAGTTCGAAGCAATTGAGCCAGAAGACCTAACCAATTGTTTACAATCCTCAACGTTCGAAATTGTTTTTGAAAGTTTTTGAACTAATAGTCTGCAATCCCTTTCAAATAGATAAGTTCTTTCTTCTAAATTATAAACTTTTTGATTTTCCATAATTAAAGATATATAGAATTTGACCTGAAATCATTACTTGAATGTAGAATTGGAATTTGGTATTTGTTTATTGAAATTTATTGAATGTATAATTCAATCAATCCTTCAGGTGTATCAACGACAATGGTTTTCTTATTTCTGTCAACATTTTTAATGAACTCATCGTTCATAGGTATTAAGATGTCGATTCCGTCCCTGTCTACTTCAAATAAAGCCTGTGCTGTGGAGTCGTTAATGCCTTTTATTACGCCAACTTTCCCAAAATTCACATCTTCAATAGTAAAACCAATAACTTCATGAAAATAGAACTTGTTGCCTTCTAACTTTGGCAGGAATTCAAGTGGAAGATATAAGTCACATTTTAAAATGGAATCTGCATCCTGTTCGCTATCGACATCTTCAAACTTAATACGCAACAATTCCGATTTATGAAGCTGAGAGTTTTCTATAAAAAAAGGAACTAAATTGTCTCTTAAATCTACCAGAACGGAATCCAGATTTTCATAAAGTTCAGGTTGATCTGTATCTAACTTGGCCAATACTTCACCCTTAAAACTGTATTTTTTTACGATTTTACCTAAGTAGAAACAATCTGTTTTTTGCATGACAAATTTTTACTTGTCATCCTGAACTAGATTCAGGATCTTATGTTTAATAAATCTAAAAGAGGCTGAAAATGAATTCAGCATAATGCAAAAGAAATCTTTTTTTCACAAAAAACCCAGACATGTTTCGTCTGGGTTTTAACGTATAAAAAAATAATTTTTTACTCTTCTTCGTTGGAAGCTTTAGCTTCTTCTTTAGGAGCTTCATTTTCTGCAACCTCCTCTTCAACAACAGGAGTTTCAGTTTCTGTGGCTCCTTCTGCAACTACCGCTTCTTCAGTTTCAACTTCATCTTCAACAACAGGTGGAATGGCAGTACGAGCTTCGTTAACCGCTCTTTCTGCTTCTAAAGCTTTTTTCTTGGCATCTGCCTTTGCTTTTTCCAAGCTATCAGCTTTTGAAGCTATTTTTGCTTCTTTTTCTTTAACCCAGGCTTCAAATTTCTTTTCTGCCTGCTCTTCAGTTAAAGCACCTTTTTTAATTCCACCGGCAAGATGGTTTTTAAGCATGGCTCCCTTGTAAGATAAAATAGCTCGAGCCGTATCAGTTGGCTGAGCTCCGTTTTGTAACCAGGTTACTGCACCATCAACATTTAATTCAATAGTTGCTGGATTTGTGTTAGGGTTGTAAGCACCTAATTTTTCAAGGTATCTTCCATTTCTTTTTGATCGTGAATCTGCTGCCACGATCCAGTAATAAGGCTTCCCTTTTTTACCGTGTCTTTGTAATCTAATTTTAACTGGCATATAAATTAATTAGTTGAGGTACCCGACCTCTGTTATTAATAAGTGCGCAAAGATAATACATTTTTTAAAAAATGGCATATGTACTTCTTTTTTATTTTTATTTCACATTCTTTTCCTCTTCAATACTTTAAAAGCCTAGCGAAAAATAGATGATATTTTCTTTCTGTTTTACCCGGTTTTAACCCCATTGTTAATAACATTTCTCTCAAGTAAAGTCATTTATTCTTAATTTTGACATTCTTATTTATTGAGGATAAAATCACTTGTATGTACCTAATATTTGATACTGAAACCACAGGATTGCCTAAGATTTGGGATGCGCCAATAAGCGATACTGATAACTGGCCACGTTGTGTCCAGATAGCCTGGCAATTGCATGACGACATGGGTAATTGTATTGAGCATGAGGAATATCTGGTACAACCCGAAGGATTTAATATTCCCTTTGATGCCGAAAAAATTCACGGAATTTCAACAGAATTAGCGCAGGAAAAGGGTGCTCCAATTTCAATAGTGTTAAGTAAATTTAACGAGGCACTGAATAAAGCAAAGTTTGTCATTGGCCACAATGTAGGTTTTGACCTGAATATTATGGGAGCCGAATTCTTTCGTGAAGATTTCCCGAATAAACTTCAGGAATTGCCGGTTTTAGACACTTGTACAGAGCAGACTGCGAGTCTTTGTAAACTTCCCGGAGGACGAGGAGGTAAATTTAAGTTGCCTACTCTGTCTGAATTATACGAATTCCTTTTTCATGAAAGTTTTGTAGAAGCGCATAATGCATCAGCAGATGTTGAAGCCACAGCAAGATGCTTTTTTGAATTGATCCGTCTATCAGAATACACAAAAGAAGAATTGGACGTTCAACCGGATTACTTTCAAAAATTTTCTGAAGCGAATCCAAAAGAAATTCAACTTATTGGATTAAAGCATATTAATCTAAAAGAGGAAAGTGCTAAAATTAACAGAAGACTTCAGGAATCTCAACAGGAAGAAATTGATGAATTTGAAATTAATAATGACACATCAGAATTAAGGGACGTAAGATTTGCGCATCTGCATAACCACTCCCAGTTTTCAATATTGCAATCAACTATTAGTATAAAGGATCTTGTATCGAGTGCTTCAAAACATAAAATGCCTGCAGTTGCACTGACAGATCATGCCAATATGATGGGTGCATTTCATTTTATAAGAGAGATTAACACCCACAACAAAACCATTCAGGCAAAAAATAAAGAGGCATTGGCGAAAGGTGAAGATCCTGTTTCTAAAGAAATAAAACCAATCCTGGGTTGTAAATTCTATGTTTGTGATGATCATCTTGACAGAACGCGAAAAGACAATGGATACCAAATTGTATTTCTGGCTAAAAATAAAAATGGGTATCATAATCTGGCGAAACTGTCTTCATTGGCTTATACCAGCGGATTTTATTATGTGCCCAGAATTGATAAAACCTTAATTCAGAAATATAAGGAAGATCTAATTGTGCTTACCGGAAACCTTTATGGAGAGGTGCCGAGTAAAATTTTAAATGTAGGGGAAAAGCAGGCAAAAGAAGCTTTGTTATGGTGGAAGGATCAATTTAAGGACGACCTGTATATCGAAATAATGCGTCATAATCAGGAGGATGAAAATCGCGTAAATCCCACTTTAATAAAGTTTAGTCAAAAGTATGACATAAAGTTGGTCGCTTCTAACAGTAATTACTACTGCAAAAAAGAAGATGCCAATGCACATGATATTCTGTTATGTGTGAAGGATGGTGAAAAACAGACAACTCCAATTGGTCGTGGAAGAGGATACCGTTATGGGCTGCCTAATCAGGAGTATTATTTTAAGTCATCTGAAGAAATGAAGGAAATCTTTAAGGATCTTCCCGAAGCAATTTTAAATATTCAAGAAGTTATAGATAAGATTGAAACATTCCAGTTGGCTCGAGAAGTCCTTCTTCCAAAGTTCACTATTCCTGATGAGTTTGAAAACGAGGATGATTATTTACGTCATTTAACCTATAAAGGAGCAGAAAAACGCTATCAAGATCTGACAGATGAAATAAAAGAACGAATCGATTTTGAGCTGGATGTCATTAAAAAAACGGGATATCCTGGATATTTTTTAATTGTTGAAGACTTTATTCGAGAAGCACGAAAAATGGATGTTTCTGTTGGACCCGGTCGAGGATCGGCTGCCGGATCCGTAGTTGCTTATTGTTTGTGGATAACCAATATTGACCCCCTTAAATACGATCTGCTTTTTGAGAGATTTCTTAATCCAGATCGTATCAGTATGCCTGATATCGATATTGATTTTGATGACGAAGGAAGAGGAAAAGTGATGGAGTATGTCATCAATAAATATGGAGCCAACCAGGTAGCTCAAATAATTACTTATGGTACAATGGCTGCCAAATCCTCCATTAGAGATACGGCCAGAGTGCTTGATCTGCCGCTGGGTGATGCAGATAGAATTGCCAAACTGATTCCTACCATGTCCAAATTGAGCAAGATATTTGGCATTGATGAAAAGGAACTACAAAGCAAATTCAGGGCAGAAGACCTGGAAAAGGTCAATCAGCTTTTAAATATTTCTGAAGGTGAAGATCTGGAGGCCGAAACCGTAAATCAGGCAAGAAAACTTGAAGGATCTGTTCGCAACACAGGTATTCATGCCTGTGGAGTCATCATTACACCGGATGATATTACCAATTTTGTTCCGGTGGCCACAGCGAAGGATTCTGATCTTTATGTCACACAGTTCGACAACTCGGTTGTTGAAGAGGCTGGTTTGTTAAAGATGGATTTCCTCGGACTTAAAACCCTTACATTAATAAAGGATACGGTTAAAATAGTTAAAGCAAAACATGATATAGATCTAGACCCTGATAATTTCCCATTGGATGATGAGAAAACCTATGAATTGTTCCAAAGAGGTGAAACAGTAGGTATTTTTCAGTATGAATCGGCAGGGATGCAAAAGCATATGAAGGATTTAAAACCGACCGTTTTTGATGACCTTATTGCGATGAATGCTTTATATCGTCCGGGACCTATGGAATACATTCCAAGTTTTGTAAGACGTAAAAAAGGGGAAGAACCCATAGAATATGATCTTCCGGAAATGGAAGAATACCTTAAAGAAACCTACGGAATTACTGTCTATCAGGAGCAGGTAATGCTTTTATCTCAAAAACTGGCCGATTTCACAAAAGGTGAAGCCGATGTTTTAAGAAAGGCCATGGGTAAAAAGCAAAAATCGGTTCTGGATAAAATGAAACCCAAGTTCATTGGTCAGGCAGCAACCAAAGGAATGGATAAGGAAAAACTAGAAAAGATCTGGAAAGACTGGGAGGCTTTTGCGAGTTATGCCTTCAATAAATCACATTCCACCTGTTATGCATGGATAGCCTATCAAACGGCATACTTAAAAGCCCATTATCCTGCAGAATATATGGCGGCAGTGCTGTCCAATAACATGAATGACATCAAACAGGTTACTTTCTTTATGGAAGAATGCAAGCGTATGCGATTGGAAGTATTGGGGCCAGATGTCAATGAATCCTATTATAAATTCTCGGTAAATAAGAACAATGCGATACGCTTTGGTATGGGAGCGATAAAAGGCGTAGGTCACGGAGCTGTAAAGACCATTGTTGAAACCAGGAAAAAAGACGGGCCTTATAAATCAATCTTTGATATGGCTAAGCGAATCGATCTTCGTGCAGCAAACAAAAAAGCCTTTGAAAATCTGGCATTAGCAGGCGGTTTCGATTGTTTTACTAATACGCATCGAGCACAGTATTTTCACAAAGAAGGGGAAGATCTGACCTTTTTGGAACGAGCCATTCGTTACGGGAATAAATATCAGGAAAACGAGAACTCTGCCCAGGTAAGTCTGTTTGGAGATTCTAGTGAAGTGCAAATTGCCGAACCTATTATTCCGCCATGTGAAGAATGGGGAACCATGGAAAAACTGGCACGGGAAAAAGAAGTGGTAGGAATTTACATTTCCGGTCATCCTCTGGATGATTTTAAAACAGAAATGAATACGTTTTGCAATGCCACGCTATCCATGTTCAATGATCTTAGTAAATTTATGAATAGGGAATTGACCTTTGGTGGTGTTGTGACGGAAGTTCAACACAGAGTTAGCAGACAGGGAAAAGGCTGGGCACTTTTTACCATTGAGGATTATACAGATAGCTTTGAGTTCAGGATCTTTGGAGAAGACTATCTTAAATTCAGACATTTTTTAATGAAGAATAATTTTGTATATGTTCGAACTTTTATAAAGGAAGGTTGGACTAACAAGGAAACCGGCAAAACAGGAGATCCGCGCATTCAGTTCAGTAATTTTCAATTATTGCATGATGTTATGGATACCTATGCTAAAAAACTTTCTATTCAACTAAATATAAACGATCTTGAAAAGGAAAAGATCACCACATTGAAGGAGCTGGTTAAAATGCATCCCGGGAAACAGATGCTGAATTTTGTGATCTATGACAATGAAGAGAATATAAAATTGCAAATGCCCAGCAGAAAGCAAAAAGTGAAGATTTCTCAAGAATTACTGGGTGCACTCGAATCTAATGAGGTGTTCTATAAGTTGAATTAGAATTTCGGTCATTGCGCAAAGGATTGAGCAATTGTTGGAGCTCTTTTTTGTCGCCTTGAGATATCGGGACGAAAGGTCTTAGGAAAAAAAAGCGACTTGTGAAAGCCTGACCCTCTGAAACTTTAGTGAAAGAGGGATGCGCCATAATTAAGCAATAACAAGCTCCAATAAGGCTATAAGCAAAACAAATTGTCAGGTTGTAAGCTTTGGCAGAATTTTTGACTAATTTTGTATAA
>CBDUIO010000038.1:0-13640 GCA_965367355.1 uncultured Flavobacteriaceae bacterium | reverse complement strand
ATTGATAAGCATAATATTATTTTAACGAATTAATATAATAAAGTAAATAATTGCCCGTTTCTATATTAAACAAATAAAAATATAGTAAATGGCAAAACTTTACTCTCAACAACAAAAACATCAATCAAGTAAATTAGTTCCTAAGAAAGAGACCATTGAATATTTGCTTAATTATTCAAAAGCTTTAAGTGTTATAAAATATAATAAGCTCTCGTTTAATTCTCTTTTGAACTAAACTTTGGAGAAGGTCCTAATTGAGATTTAGTCGCTAATTAGGACTTTTTTGTTTTATAATAGTTTTGAATAACAGATTTTCTTCCAATTTTTTTGGTAATAATATCTTTCTCTAAGTCCCAACCGCGTGCAGGACTGTATTCTCTGCCATACCATATAATTTGAAGATGCAGCTTATTCCATAGTTCTTTAGGAAACAGCCGTTTGGCATCCTTTTCAGTCTGAACTACATTTTTTCCATTACTTAAGTTCCATCTATACATTAACCTGTGAATGTGAGTGTCCACGGGAAATGCTGGTATTCCAAATGCTTGGGATAAAACGACAGCAGCTGTTTTATGACCGACGGCCGGAAGCTCTTCTAATTCTTTGTATGTTTTAGGAACTTTTCCACCATGTTTATCAATTAAGATATGTGAAAGGCCATAAATGCCTTTGCTTTTCATGGGAGAAAGCCCAACAGGTTTGATGATTTCCCTAATTTCTTCAACCGATAATTTTACCATGTCATATGGATTATTGGCTTTGGCAAAAAGAACTGGAGTTATTTGATTAACCTTCACATCTGTGCTTTGAGCTGATAAAAGCACGGCTATTAGCAGGGTATATGGATCTTTATGATCAAGAGGAATAGGTACTTTAGGATATAATTTATCAAGAGTTTTAATTACAAACTGGACTTTTTCGGTTTTGGTCATGAATTTTGTTTAATTTTATCAAAAATACGAATCAATACTCAAAAATCTATTTTATGAAAACTTTAAAAGTTGGAGATAAAGTTCCGAAGTTTACAGTTAACGATCAGGATGGAAATCCGGTTTCATTAAGTGAATTTAAAGGAAAGAAATTAGTTGTATTCTTTTATCCAAAAGCAAATACTCCGGGATGTACCGCGGAAGCTTGCAATTTAAGAGACAATTATAAAGACTTACAAAAACTCGGATTTGAATTATTGGGTGTTAGCGCCGATAATGAGAAAAAACAGGCTAATTTTAAATCTAAATACAAATTTCCATTCCGTTTGCTAGCTGATGTCGATAAAGTTGTAATCAATAACTTTGGAGTTTGGGGCGAGAAAAAATTCATGGGTAAAGTTTATGACGGTATTCATAGAAAAACTTTTGTTATCAACGAGAAAGGAATTGTAGAGCATGTCATCGATAAAGTAAAGACCAAAGATCATGCAGCGCAAATACTGGAACTTTATTAACGTTTTCTGCTTAGGGTTTTGGATCTTCTGGAGCACCCAAAGAGACGATGTTCCTTAATTATATCAGCAATACCTTCAGGAAGCATTTCTTCCCAACCTTCTTTGCCGGATACGATCATATCTAAAACATCTCTGGACAAGATATCCATTATATTCGGGTTAAAATCTTTAATGTCCACTAACTTACCATTAAATTTGAAGAATTTATAAAGTTCTTTCATGCGAGGATGGACTTTGACATTTTCACTCGTAATGAATTCTCCGGTTTCATGATTTTTTAATGGGTACAAATAGATCTTTAGATCTTTAAAGAACAGTTTACCAAATGCCTCCAGAATTCCGCCACTTAAATGCCTGTAATACTTTTCATCGAATATCTGAATAAGATTATAAACACCCATCGCCATAGCCATTCTTGCTTTAGAGAATTGAGCAAGATATTCTACCAGTCTATAATATTCCTGGAAGTTAGTGATCATGACATTCTGACCCAGAGAACATAATAATTCTGCTCTATCCAGGAAATCACGTTCATTGATCTTTCCTTCAGATCTCAAATTATCCAGCGTTATTTCAAAAATTATCTTGGTATTTTTTTCAACTACGGTCTTTTCTGCCAGGAACAATGTTTTTGACTTTTCATAAATGTCCATATTCACAAGGGTAACCGGTCTAAAGCTACCTCTTAAAGCCAGAATGTTCTTTTTGTATAATTCTGATGCAGGAAGAAGGTTATTACCATCTGGACCAAACATAACGGCTTCGGTCATTCCATTTTTGACCAATTGCAAACTCATCAGCCTGTTATCAACGTATGCAAATCGAGGGCCGGAGAAATTAATTAAATCAACTTCTATCTGGTCTTTTTCTAAATTATCATACAATGATCTTACAAGTTCTTTGGGATCGTCATGCATATAAAAACCGCCAAAAATTAAATTAACACCCAGCATTCCAAGTGTTTCCTGTTGTAGTTGACTGTTGGTTTGCCTAAATCTAATATGAATGATTATCTCGTTATAGTCTTCTAAAGGATCTAGTTGAAATTTAACTCCAACCCAACCATGTCCTTTGAATTTTTTTGAAAAGTCAATTGTAGCAACTGTATTTGCGTATGTAAAAAATAGCTTATCAGGATGCTTATCTCTTTTTATTCTGTCTTCTACAAGATTTACTTCGTGATTCAACATTTTACGCAAACGTGCTTCCGACACATACCGACCGTCGTCCTCAACCCCATAAATGGCATCACTAAAATCTTTGTCATATGCAGACATGGCTTTTGCTATCGTACCAGATGCTCCTCCAGCCCTGAAAAAATTTCTCACAGTTTCCTGACCAGCACCTATCTCTGCAAAGGTCCCGTAAATATGTTCATTAAGATTTATTTGAAGAGATTTTTGCTTAATAGTAAGTGTTTTACTAATCTCTCTATCTCCCTTTAACTTTAAAGCCATTCTTTTTTTTAATTGAAACAAAAATAGTAAAAAAATCAGACCTAATTGAAATTATTTAAAATCAGAATATTCAGAAATACCCAATAAGTTTAGTAGTTTTAAACTGTCTTTGACTAATGGTCAAACAAAAAATTACACTATTTTTGTCTTAAAATAAAGCAAATTGAAAGTTACATTTTTAGGAACAGGAACATCTCAAGGAATCCCTGTCATAGGCAGTAATCATCCGGTTTGCTTAAGTTCAGATCGAAAGGACAAGAGATTACGGGTTTCGGTTCTCGTGGAATGGGACAAATATACCTATGTTATTGACTGTGGTCCTGATTTCAGACAGCAAATGCTCACCAGTAAGTGTAAAAAGATAGATGGTATTCTCTTCACACATGAACATAGTGATCATGTTGCCGGACTGGATGATATAAGACCATTTTTTTTTAACCAGGGTGATATTCCAATATATGCTCACAAACGTGTATTAGATGCCCTTAAAATTCGATTTGATTATATTTTTGTCACTGAAGATAAATATCCTGGTGTGCCAAGTGTCAAAGAAGTGGAAATTGAAAATAGTCCTTTTAAATTGGGCAATTTAACTGTAATGCCTATTAATGCATTCCATAACAGGGTGCAGGTATTTGGTTTTAAGTTTAATGACTTTGCTTACCTTACAGATGTAAAAACAGTTGAAGATCAAGAAGTTGAAAAACTTAAGGGTGTTAAAGTATTGGTTGTTAATGCCCTTAGAGAGCGACCACATCATTCACATTTTAATTTAGAAGAAGCATTACAATTCATTGAAAGGGTAAAACCCGAACGCGCCTATTTAACCCATATCAGTCACTATTTAGGTTTTCATAAAGAAGTGCAGGAAAAACTTCCGAATGGCGTTTTTCTTGCCTATGATAATTTACAAATCACAATTTAGTATGAAGAATAAAATTTTTATGTATTTATTCATTTTTTCAGTTTTGTTGATACTGTTTCAGTATGTGAATTCTAAGAATGTTCTAGATAAATATGAAGTAGATATTAGGACTGTAAAAGATGAAAATACTGTTTTGAAAGATTCGATAGTTATCCTGGAAGATAAAATATTAGATCTTTCATATTTTAACCTGGAAAGAAATGAAGATGCTCTTTCCTATTTTGAAAACAAAGGATTAGATGTTTCTGAACTAATTCCATTTTTAAAAGATGAATTATACACATTAAATGAATTTAAAGGTGAACATCCCTTAATTCCATATGGTTCATCTGAAGGAAGAAAAATGTTGATAAATAACATCAAACTTTTAAATCATAAGTGGATAATAACCGATTTTTCTGATGGTGAGTTTTGGGGAGAATTGTTTATAACCTATGAGATCACACCAGAAAAAGAACTTAAATTCAAATTAGTTGAATCTTTTCTGTATCCGTTGCAATAACTATAAACGGTTTTTAAGCCATTCTTTTAACTCATAAAAATTTTGTGGTGAAACACCATGACCTACAGGAAATTCAGAAAATCTATTTTTAATATTCAAAGAGTTTAGAAAAGGTTGAGCTTTTCTTCCCCATTCTGCAGGAATCACTTGGTCGAGTGTCCCATGAGAGCAGTAAAAATCTAAATGCTTATATCCATTATTATCTGCCTGAATTGGCAATAACTCACTATTAATATAGCCACTTAAAGCAATCACGTTCTTTATTTTTTCGGGATAATATAACGCTACGGCATAGCTAATAATAGTACCCTGGCTAAACCCTAATAAGGTAACAGATTCCTTTTGAACGGGGTAATTTTCAATTGCTTCATCAATGAATTTGGCAACAAGATCTCTTGACTTTGCAGCTTGTTCATCATTGCTCCACTTATTTTGATCGCTATCGAAATTTATGGCATACCAGGCATTTCCAAAAGGTTCTAAATTATATGGAGCTTTTAATGAAATAATGAATAATTCCCCAGGCAATTCAGGAGCAAATGAAAATAAATCATTTTCATCGCTACCATAACCATGAAGCATTATAAGTAAAGGCGCTTTGCCTGAAACTATATTCGATTCTCTCACTAAGTGAGTTAAGGAAAGATTGGGATTATGTGTTTTTTTATCCAATGCTTGAAAATATTTTTTGATAGAATTCTCCTAAAAGCGGTACAGTCTGTGGTCTTCCGGCAACGGCATTTATGAATCCATATATAAATAGAATTCCAAAAAACAACCAGAATGCCAAAGTAATAATCCATTTATCAAAAATTCCAACAACATATCCCAAAGCGAAAAATGTTAGCCACAAACCTAGTGCCTGTCTTACATGGAAACTTGTGAATTTATTCTTTTTGTCATTATTCATAAAGAAAGCTATGATCGTTCCTATAATTGTGATATAGCTTACAATGGCATAAGATCTGCCTTCTTGGATGGTTTCTTCGGTCATTGTTAGTTATTTAAATATACTTGATTTTTGGCTATAACACCATAAACCTTACCTTTAAGTTGTTGATTTTCAAAAATAGCATTTTTTGATTTAGATTCAATGTCGTTCATCGAAAATGTATAATTTATAACCGGATTAAATAGAGTGATATTCAATTTGTTACCAATATTTATAGGTTCATTTTCTACATTAAAGCGTTCTTTTCCTCTTGTTAATAGTTCAACAGACTTCTTTAAAGTGAATACCTTTTGCAAGGCACCAAATGCACTTTCTAATCCTATTGTTCCATAGTAAGCATGATCAAATTCAACCCTTTTATGTTCAATATCAAGTGGGTTATGGTCACTTGTCACCATATCAATGGTTCCATCTTTTAGTCCTTCTATTAAGGCATTAACATCAGTCTGAGTTCTTAAAGGTGGTAATACCTTATATTTTGTGTCAAATTCAGAGATAACTTCATCTGTCAGACATAAATTATGTATCGCAACGCTACAGCTTACATCCAGTTTTTTCTTTTTGGCCTGTCTCATGAGGTCTACTGATTTGGCCGTAGAAATAGTGGGAATGTGTAATTTGCCATTGGTATATTCTAACAAATTCAAGTCCCTGGCTACCTGTAGTTCTTCTGCAATATTAGGGATTCCTTTAAGACCCAAGGTCGCACTTGTTATATGTTCATTCATAACACCAACGCCTGCAATTTTATCATCCTGAGGAAAGGAACAGATCAGTCCATTGAATCCACTCGCATATTGAAGTGCAAGTTTTAATAAATTAGAATTTGAAGTAGATTTTTTATAGTCGCCAAAGGCAACTGCTCCTGCATTCTTCATATCAAATAATTCTGCCAACTCTGTTCCATTACATTTATTTGTTAGTGCGCCTATTGGGTGCAAGGAAACCAAATGTTCTTTTGCTTTACTCTTTAAGAATGAAATATCAGAATTACTATCAATTACCGGATTGGTATTTGGGTTTACCGCAACTGCCGTAAAACCTGAACTTGCCGCAGTTCTTAGTCCGTTTTCTATAGTTTCTCTTTCTTCATATCCAGGTTCTCCAAAACAGACACTGCTGTCGAACCAGCCCTGAGAAACATGTAAATTATCCAGATTTAATTCTTTGTAATTAGATGCATTTTTAATTGATTTTTCAATTCGTTTAATAATACCTTTTTCAACTAAAATATCCAGAGTTTGATTGTGAAATTCACTTTTTGAATCAATAATTGTTGCGGACTTTATAAGTATATTCATTTATAAAACTTTAAGATAAGCATTTCAATAATTAACATTATTAAAGCAAAAATAACAAACCATTTCCATAGCTCGTTAACTTTTGTACTTGATTTTATGTTGGTTAACACATCAGCGATTGAATTGGATACAACTTCATTGTTTTGATTTAGTGTCAAATAATTCAATCGACTTTCATCTCTATTATAATTAAAACTAATACGTTCTATCTCCTGCCCATTGCTTTTAACTTTATAGATCCCGGCTATTTCAGGATTATCCAGGGTTTCAATGGTCACTTTGTTCTTAAAAGTCTGCTGCTGGGGAATAATACTAGCTGAATTGTTTTCTAAAATAACTACCTGATCTTGCTTTAATGAGGTAATAATATCAATTTTATTTTCTTTCCCAATTGTATAATAGGGTTTTGATAGTTTTAAACTCTCCTTGCCAATATTATAAAGCGCAGGTACTATAAGTGGAGAATTCTGAAAGTTTGAATTTGAAATATTTATTGAAGATGAAAACGTGTAAAAGTTGTTGCTGCCCAGCAAAAATGGTTTTCCATCTTCATAATTTAATAGAGCAGATGCCGAATTGGATTGTACGGGATAATAACTATTAACCTTTGGATACTGAAAATTATTTATTTGCTTGTTAAATACATTTTTAAATAATGGGTGTGAAAAATTTATCTTAACAATCTTTTTCTCGTTGTTTTCTATAGTGTTGAAATTAATATTATAATTTTTAAATAACTGATTATAAGAAGCTATATTAATATTATTTGAAGGGATAATTAAAACAATCCCTTTTCTTAAAGTTACAGATTTTAATACATTTACAAGTGGGTTAGGTATAAGATCCAGCTCATTTATAATTACGAGATCCTGGTTATCAATGTCACTAAAATTCAATTTAGTTAGTGGGACATTTCTGTAATTGAACTCTTCACTGGAATATATTTTTTTTAAAAAAGAGTCATCTGCATCACTAATTGCAAGGACATTAATTCTTTGCGGTTTGTTCAGGTTAAAAAATAGAGTGTTGTCAAATTGTAACTGTATGTCATTAATTAGGACCTTTCCTGTAATTTCCTTATCACTATTAACAGAAAAGGTCACTTGTGCATCATTTTCAATGTCCACAGATGTCTTTGCTATTAATTTATCTTCGTTAAATAAAGAAACAGGTACATCCAATTGCTTGTCTCCCTGATTTTTGATTATTACAGTTAATTCTATTTCTGATGGTGTTTTATTCGAAATAAACAGACTATCGATACTAAGATTATGGTCATTAACAGGTTTTAACTGAACAAGGTTCGTTTGAATTTTAGAGCTTTCTATACTTGAAAGCGATTCATTTTTATCCTGAAAATCTGAAATGAAAATAAGATTCTTTAAACTGGTTTCGTCTTTACTGAAGCTATTTTGCCCTTTAAGTAATGCGGCATTATAACTCAGTTGACTTGAGGAATAACCGAGTTGTAGAAGATCGTTTTTAATACTATTTATTGTGGTGTTTTTATAAGTAGAATTGTTGGTAATTAAAGTTATAACGTCTTCACTATCTAAGTTCTCTAGCAGGTCCTGAACAGATCTCTGCAATAATGTCCCCATACTTCCTTTTGCTTGCATGCTGAAGGAGTTATCTAAATAAATGACAGTCTCTTTTTTCGCATTAAAACTTATGTTGTTAGACAAATAAGGTTGTGAGAAAGCAAAAATGACTGATGCCAGAAGTAGTAACCTGGTTAATAACGTTATCCATTTTTTAATTTCTGAGCTTTTTCGTGTTTGTAACGTGATCTTTTTAAGGAAATCAACGTTGGTAAAAGGTACTTTTTGAAAACGTCTTAGCTGAAAAAGGTGAATGAATATAGGAATTAGAAGAAGGATTAAAGCATAAAGAATTTCCGGATGTTTAAACTGCATTCCTATAATTTTGATTACAAAAATAACATTTACTTGTCAAAGTAAGGAAACAAAACAAGTTATATTAAATGTTTATAATGTTTGTTGTTTAACAGAAGAAAAAATAATCGATCATTGGTTGCATTTTTTGTGATTTAAAATATGCTTTAATTTCAGCTTGTGATTTTACATTGGCAACTGTAACAATGCTTTGCGGCCGCTTTAAATTGCTTAAATAATTAAAGTGATGCATGTTTTGGCCATAGATTTGTTTTCCTAATTTATTTGGATTATCACAGATCCAGTAAAAATCTTTTTTATTTCTAATTAAATATTTGGCAATCGCTTTTCCTTTAAAACCTGCACCCCAGACAACAAGTGGTCTTTTGGAATTATAATCGATTTTTATAAAATACTTAATCTTAATTTCCAGAAAATAATTCTGTGCATAGTGAATATGTGTTCTGGAGGTTCTTGTACTGTAATCCCTCCATTTATGCAGCACGGTGTTACAAGGAATACATGTGATGTTATTCATATACATTCGGAAAGTAAGGTCATAATCTTCCGGATAAATGTCTGGATTAAAAGCATCACAACTTATTAGATCTTCCCGATGCACCATCCAACAAGGAGAAGGAATGACACATTCTTTATAAATTTCAGAATAATTTGTACCTGTTCTGGTTAGTTGGTTGAGCCATTTTTCATACTTGGAGTAGCCATCACTGATGCCTTCAGAACTAAAATATTCCACTAATCCTATAGCCACATGTTTTTTTCCATACCTTCTCAAACTATCATATAATACCTGTAATTTGTTTAAAAACATCACATCATCACTATCCATTCTGCTTATATATAGCCCTCTACTTTGTTCAAAAGCAAATCTTAATGCACTAATAATACCTTTATCGGGATTTTTATAAAGTTTTATACGTGAATCTTTGTCCTGAAAGTGCTTTACTACCTGATAGCTGTTATCCGTAGAATGATCATCAACGATTATGAGCTCCCAATTTTTATACGTCTGATTTAAAATGGATTGTATACATTCTGCTAAGAATTGCTCTGTATTCTTAAAAGGTGTTAGGATACTTATGAGTGGTTCTTGCATATAACGAAGATACTAATTCAAGTATTTAACAAAAACTTATGCCTTTTTATATGTAACAGATTTTATCTTTGGGCGTCAATTAAATAATCTAAAATTATTCTAATGAAAAAAGCATTGACTATCTTAAGTTTAAGTTTACTTCTGCTAAGCTGTGGCTCTTCAACAAAAACAATTATCTCAAACAACCAGGTATTAAGCAGTCCAATTCATGCATCTATTGATCTGACACAAGTAACAGATGACAAAGTTCCCGTTACCATAGATCCGGGTAGATTTGATCAGGACACCATAATTTACAGAATACCAAAAGTTATCCAAGGTACTTATACTGTGAGTGATTTTGGCAATTATATAGAAGATTTAAAGGTCTTTGATTATGATGGAAATGAAATGGAAGCGGCCAAAATAGATGACAATTCATGGGCTATAGGTGATGCTGCAAATATGGATAAATTAACTTATTGGGTTAACGATACATTTGACGAAGAAGTCATAGGAGGAATAGGGCAGAAAGAACCGTTCTCACCTGCAGGAACGAATATTGAATCAGATAATTTTGTTTTGAATCTTCATGGATTCATTGGATATTTTGATTCGTTTTTAAACAATCAGTATAAATTGAACATTACATCGCCTGCTACCTTTGTACGCACATCGGCATTGAAGGAGACAGGTGTAGAATCAGGGCCTTTAGGACGAACAATAAAAACAAGTTACGATGCATCTAGGTATTTTGATGTAACAGACAATCCAATGATGTTCGGGAATTTAGACGTGGAAGAATTTCAGGTAGGTGATATTAAAATTGTCCTAAGTGTTTATTCACCCAATAAAGTTCACACAGCTTCCAGTATTAAAGATGCAACAATCAAAATGATGGAAGCACAAAAAAAATATTTAGGAGACTTAAATTCTACTTCTACTTACCATATTTTTCTTTATTTATCATCAATGGGAGAGGGAGCACCCAAGGGTTTTGGTGCTTTGGAGCATCATAGATCAACCATGGTGGTCTTTCCGGAGAATTCCCCTTCTGAAGCATTGGCTCAGAGTATGACTGATGTGGTTTCTCACGAATTTTTTCACATTGTGGCTCCTTTAACTTTACATTCTGAAGACATTCACTATTTTGATTATAATGATCCTACTTTCTCTAAACATCTATGGATGTATGAAGGCCTTACTGAATATTTTGCCAATCATTTTCAGATAAACCAAGGACTAATTAATGAGGATGAGTTTTATTCCAGGATAATAAACAAAATTCAAACAGCGTCTTATTTTGATGACTCTATGAGCTTTACTGAAATGAGTGAAAATGTTTTGGAAGAACCATATTCTAAGAATTATATTAATGTTTACCAAAAAGGAGCATTAATTAGTATGTGTCTGGATATCCTGATTCGAGAGGGCAGCATCGGTAATAGAGGAATTCTATCCCTTATAAAAGAGTTGTCGATGAAATATGGAATAAATAAACCCTTTGATGACGATAAAATAATTGATGAGATTACTGCCATGACATATCCTGGTGTTGGGAAATTCTTTAAAGATCACGTAATAGGAAAAATCCCGATAAAATATAACGAATTTTTTAATAAAGTTGGGCTGGAAATTATGGAAAGCAAGGTGGAAACCAACTATATTATGAATGATGGTGCTATTATCTTAAAACCGGATATGGCAACCGGTACCATTGCCTTTAGCAAATTGGTTGAGGATAATAGCTTTTGGAGTGATCTTGGTGTTATTGAGGGTGATATTATTAAAGAAATAAATGGCGATCCTGTCAATCTTCAAAACGCCCAAATGGTATTTACGAAAGTCTATATGTGGCAACCCGGAATGGATATAGAGGTTAAATTAGATCGAAATGGAGAAGCAGTTATGATAAATACCAAAACAGTTCAATCATACACTACAGGTTTAAGTTTAGACGTTTCTAAAGAAACCAATGAGGCAAAAGATAAGTTAAGAAAGGCTTGGTTAAAAGGCTAAATTGATAATGTATCTTTGGCTTGATTTTTGTAAATTGTAATAACAATTAATAATAATATTATAAAATAGAATAAAATGAAAAAATTAGTTTTGTTAGTATTTAGTCTTTTTTTAACCTGTGGTATGCTGCTTGCTCAAGATATTTCTGTAGACAGTGAATACTGTATAATGTTAAATGAGAAAGTGTATCATTATCAAAAAGATGGAGTGAGTCTTTTAAGCGAAGACCTAACCTTAAATGATGGTACGGTTGTGAATCCGGATGGAAAACTTAAATTAAAGAATGGCAAATCGGCAAAACTGGAAGACGGCGAATGTATTGGTATGAGCGGCAAACGATATAAAGATCAGGCTGCACTGAATAAAAAATTGCTTTCCAAAAAATAATTTTTGAGATATTAAATATTTAAAAAGTAAAACATCATGTTTTACTTTTTTTGTTTAAGATAGTTTCTTTTACGTCATCTAAAACTTTTCAAAAACGCCTAATCCAAATAAAGCAAAATCATATTTGACCGGATCATTAGCATCGAGTTTACGCAAATTAGTATCTAATTCGAGCAAAGCTTTGGCATCATTTTGATTTCTGGTTAATAAACCTAGTTTTCGGGCAATTTTACCGGAATGAACATCGAGCGGACAGGATAACTGTGAAGGTTGAAGACTCGTCCAGATTCCAAAATCAACTCCTGCATTATCTTGACGTACCATCCAGCGTAAAAACATGTTAATTCGCTTTGCTGCTGAATTCTTCAAAGGGTCGCTAATATGTTTTTTAGTTCTGTACAAATGATCTATCTCAAAAAAATATTGCTTTAAAAAATGAATTGACTTTTGAAGGGATTTAGCTTCAGAATGCTTAACAAAAACCGCTTCTAAACCATTGTGGTTGGTATAAATATGCTTTAAACTCTTAATAAATTGAATAGAATCTTGCCCGTTAAAAGTTCTGTGAACAAAAGGTAATAAATTATCCAAATCTGAATCTTCATGATTCATAACAAAATCGAATGGAGCATTATCTAATAAATGCATAAGCCTATTAGCATTATTTACAATACTTTTCCGGTTTCCCCAGGCTATGGTGGCCGTTAAGAATCCGGCTATTTCAATGTCTTCTTTTTTGCTGAATAAATGGGGAACCTGTACAGGATCCGTTTCAATAAATTTTGGATTATTATAAAGTTGCACTTTAGAATCAAGAAAATCTCTAAGTTCATTTATTTTTAATCTTCCCTTCACGAATTCATTATTTTTGAGTGATTAAAAGGAGTTAAATCCTATATTTGCAAAAACTACTCAAAAAATGATTAAAAAAATAATTTTCCCGGTTTTATTACTGTTGATTAGTATTAATATCAATGCACAAACAAAAGTAGGTACAATTGATACAGATTATGTTTTAGCAAAAATGCCTGAATTCAAAAAAGTTCAGGAAGATTTGAATGCTTACGGTGCAAAATTACAAGCAGATCTGAAACTCAAAACAGATGACTATCAGGCAAAAATCAAAAGCTATCAGGAAGGGGTTTCGCAAATGACAGAGCCCATGAAGAAACTAAAGCAGGACGAGATCATAGCTTTGGAAAATGATATCACAAAATTTCGCCAAAATGCTTCTCAATTGATTCCTTTAGAAGAGAATAGATTGTTACAACCCCTATATGAAAAAATAGGAACAGCACTTGAAGAAGTTGCAAAAGCAGAAGGTTTTACGCAAGTACTTACTATGAATAACAGTGGACTGGCCTATATAGATCCTAAATTTGATCTTACTGAAACGGTTTTAACGAAATTAGGTATTCCTCTGGATTAATCCGCAGTTTTAATAGTATATGACATCTGCCAGACCTCGCATGCTGTACTGTTAAATTTCCTGTTAAATTTTATTAAAAAATCAAATTTATTGTATCTTTCATAAGATATCTAAGATAATTTTGACCTTTTTTAAAAGTTAGAAGTTGTAAAAAGGTATTTTTTACGAATCATCTTTATTAATTATAATAACCAACCAACTAATATGAAAATTAATAAGGGCATACCATTGCT
>CBDUIO010000037.1:0-13646 GCA_965367355.1 uncultured Flavobacteriaceae bacterium | reverse complement strand
TCGGCAATTTTTTCAGCTCGTAATCGTGCATCTTCTGTAGCTTTGGAGATCATTTCAATTTTTAGATCGGCCAGTTTGGTGTAATAATATCGTGGCGATTGTGAATAGAACTGTATGCCTTTGTTCAACAGTTCGGTTATTTCTCTAGATATCTTTTCTACTTTTTCCACATCGCTAGATTCTATTTGCAAGGATTGGGTCAGGATATACCCAAGAAATTCATCACCTATATATTTACCGTCGTCGGTATATTTTGAGCGTGTATTTTTCATGCTGTTTACAGCATTGAAAACCAGTTCCTCTGCTTTAATTCCTTTAGCCGTCAAATACTCCGATATGATCTTTTTATCTCTTTCCAGATCGCTGTAGGCTTGCTTCAGATCGAAACTTTCTTTAGAGAATGAACCTTCCCAGACAATAAGATCGGATGTAAAATCGGCCTTTCCCAAACCGGTGACAGAGATCGTGCCATCAGGTTTATTCCTGTTCATAAAGGCATTGCCTAAAAGATACGCGGCAAGGACTATGGAAAGCCCAAAAATGATGGCAGTGAGGTTGTTTTTCATAATAATTATTAGGTTTTTTAATATTAGAATCTGGTATTTATATTATTTACGCTCGGGTTTTACTTTCAGACTTTTATTCATGAAATCATATAACTGATGCATTTCATCTTTTCCTTTGAATCGGCCCAGTCTTCCCGCAAAATAAAGTGCAAACCAGCAAACCACCATCAAGAACATAAGTGCCAGTTGGAGTGCAAAGGACTCTTTTAATGCGTAATTGGTATAAGCCCAGATTCCGAAGGCAATAAAAAATCCCGCTACAGCAAAATGCAGGAACATAAACATGGTCCAAACGGTTGGATTGGGCCCGAATAGTCCATGCAAAAGGCTGGATCCATCCTCAACTGCATTGATCTCCAGATGCAATTGGGGCGACCAGAAATGCTGTTTTTCTTTTGGAATTCTAATAAAAACATGATCATCGACCCTACTAATTACAAAGTCTTTTTGATTGGATTTGGCCTTTTCAAAATCCTTTAAAACAGATTCATTGTCTTTGTCAAGTTCTATTTTAAACCGAGGTCTTAGAACAATTTCATTACTTAAAGCCATAGGGATTTCTTTTTATGGATATTAAAATACTATTTTTTTCAGTTAGTAAACACTACCTTTGCAAACAATTTTAGAAACATGAGTAGTATAGTAGCCATAGTAGGAAGACCAAATGTTGGCAAATCCACATTTTTTAATCGCCTGATCCAACGCAGGGAGGCGATCGTGGATGCTGTCAGCGGCGTGACCAGAGACAGGCACTATGGGAAAAGCGATTGGAATGGCAAGGAATTTTCGTTGATAGACACCGGTGGATATGTGTTAGGCAGTGATGATGTATTTGAAGCTGAAATAGACAAGCAGGTTGAACTGGCTATTGATGAAGCCGATGCGATCATTTTTATGGTCAATGTAGAAGATGGTGTAACCGGGATGGATGAAGATGTTGCTAAATTGTTACGAAAGGTGAACAAGCCTGTTTTTTTGGTTGTGAACAAGGTAGATAATAACAAAAGGGCAGAGGATGCAATCGAGTTCTATTCTCTGGGGTTAGGAGATTATTATACCATTGCGAGTATCAATGGTAGTGGTACCGGTGACTTACTGGATGCTTTAGTGAAGGTGCTTCCTGAAAAGGAAGAAGTAAAAGAGGAGGTCCTGCCCAGATTTGCTGTTGTTGGCAGGCCGAATGCGGGTAAATCTTCATTCATCAATGCGTTAATAGGCGTAGATAGATATATAGTGACCGACATTGCCGGCACTACGAGAGATTCTATTGATACCAAATACAACCGGTTTGGATTTGAGTTCAATTTGGTTGATACGGCAGGGATCAGAAGGAAATCTAAGGTCAAGGAAGACCTGGAGTTCTATTCGGTCATGCGAAGTGTACGGGCTATAGAACATAGTGATGTTTGCCTTTTGGTAGTTGATGCCACTCGTGGTTTTGACGGACAGGTAGAAAATATATTCTGGTTGGCCGAGCGCAACAGAAAGGGAATTGTCATCCTTGTGAATAAATGGGATCTGGTTGAAAAGGACCACAAGACCACAAAGGAGTTTGAAAAAGAGATCAGACAGAAAATAGAACCTTTTACAGATGTGCCTATTGTATTTATCTCAACACTCACAAAACAACGTATTTATAAAGCGATTGAAACGGCTGTTGAGGTTTACAAAAACAGGAGTAAAAAGATCAAGACAAGCGTATTAAATGAGGTTATGCTGCCCATTGTTCAAAACTTACCACCACCCGCCTATAAAGGGAAATTTGTGAAGATAAAATATATCATGCAATTACCCACACCACAACCGCAGTTTGCATTTTTCTGTAATTTACCTCAGTATGTTAAGGATCCTTATAAACGCTTTTTAGAAAATAAATTAAGGGAACATTTTGATTTTAATGGTGTTCCTATTAGCGTGTATATGAGGAAGAAATAAAATCGAATTACTCCCGATGACTATCGGGATTACGAATTACGAATTACGAATCACGAATCACGATTTACGCAGAACTACCATCCACCAGAGGCTCCTCCTCCTCCAAAACTACCACCGCCGAAACCGCCGCCAAATCCGCTGCCACCGGAAGAGCCGCCACTACTCCAGCTACCAAATCCGCCGGATTTACGTCCGAAACTGCCTTTACCCATTTTACTTAAGATGATGGCCTCCAGAATGTCATCTGTGTTTGATCTGTAGCGCCTAGCTCCACCGCCGCCACCTTTGCTTTTGATAATGGCTATTATAAAAATAATAAAGATGATGATCAGGAAAAGCACCACGATCGCGGGTAAAGCACTATCATCAGATTGTCTGGTGCCCTGATATTCTCCGTTCAGAACCTCAAAAATAGAATCAGCTCCTTTGTTTAATCCGCCGTAATAATCATTCTGCTTAAAATACGGAATGATATCCCGGTTTATGATCTGGCTGCACATTTTATCGGTTAGCAGATGTTCAACCCCAAATCCCGTACTGATGTTTATTTTTCGGTCATCTCTGGCCAGAAGAATAAATACGCCATTATCTTCCTTGGCTTGGCCAATGCCCCATTTTTCTGCCCAGTTTGTTGCAAGGTAATTGATGTATTCACCTTCGGTGGAACTGATTATTGCCACGACAATTTGTGTTGACGTCGTATCGGAATATTTTATGAGCTTATTTTCTAAACTGCTTTTTTCAGAAGCAGACAACAGATTGACATAGTCATAAACACTGGTTTGAAAATCTGGTTTTTTCGGAATTTCAAACTGAGCAATACTGAGTTGCGAACTTAGTAGAATAGTAAGCATAAACAGAACCCTCAAGACCTTAATGGGCCTGTTTAAAATCCTGTTATTAAAATTACTGCTTACTGAAAACTGCATGCTGTTCTTATCCTTTAGATATGTTGTCCGGTAATTCGTTTGTATCAAAATGTGTCCAAGGAAAATGTGTTTCCAGTTCCTTGCCTGCTTTTAGAACGCCCTCAATCAAACCTTGTTTAAAATTGCCTACTTTGAAGTGAGAGACCATTATGTCCCTTGTTGAATTCCAAAAGTCGGTGCCAACAACGTCGTTAATGCCTTTATCACCATAGATCACAAAATTCTTGTCTTCAATCGCGACATAGATCAAAACCCCATTTTGAAGCTTGGTATTGTCCATCTTCAATAAATGAAAGACTTCCATGGCACGATCAAAAATATCCTTTTTGGAGGTTCGTTCTATATGAACCCTAATTTCTCCAGATGTATTTTGTTCGGCAGTACGAATAGCTTGAATGATCTCTTGTTCCTCCTTATGGGTCAAGAAATCTTCTACGTTAGACATGTTGATTTGAATTAAATGATTCTATTTAAAATCGAATTCTATATCTGGTGCTTTTTCTGAACCAGGATCTGATTTATACCTTGGCATTTCCTTAAAACCAAAGAGTCCTGCCAAAATTTTACCAGGGAATTTCGTGGTGTAAATGTCGTAGATATTTACTGCCTCGTTATATCTGTCTCTGGCAACATTTATCCTGTTCTCTGTGCCTTCCAGCTGGTTTTGAAGATCCATAAAATTTTGATTGGCTTTCAACTCAGGGTATGCTTCAACAGTTACCAGCAATCTTGAAAGCGCTCCACTTAACCCACTTTGTGCTTCCTGAAAAGCCGCCATGTTCTCCGCCGTTAGATTTGTAGGATCAATAGTAGTTGATGTTGCTTTGGCACGAGCCTCAATGACTGCTGTCAAAGTCGATTTTTCAAAATCGGCTGCTCCCTGAACCGTTTTAACTAAATTACCAATTAGATCGTTTCTTCTTTGATAAGAACTTTCTACATTAGACCATGCTGTTTTTGCATTTGCTTCATAGGTAACGGCATTGTTGTTAAATCCAACCGCCCAATTGTAAATTCCAAAAATTACTACAGCTATAATAATTAAAGGAATGAGCCATTTTTTCATTTTGTTAGTTTTTTAAAGGTGATTTTTTATTTTGATCAGTTGATCTTTTACTGTCTCTAATTTACGAATAATCTCAAAATTATTGAGTGATTTCTGCTTTTCTTCTTTAAGGTGGGTTTTGGCTCCTTCAAGCGTAAAACCACGCTCTTTAACCAGATGATAAATGAATTGAAGGTTTTTAATGTCTTCAGGAGTGAATTTTCTGTTTCCCTTGGCATTCTTTTTAGGTTTCAGCACATCGAATTCCTTCTCCCAAAAACGAATTAATGACGAATTAACGTTAAATGCTTTGGCAACTTCACCTATGCTATAATATCTTTTTTCCGGGAGATCAATATGCATTTTAATCGAGGGATTGGTTTTCAACTGATGCACGCTGAACCAGTTCGTTAAATTCTTCGGCAGATAAACTTCCGTAATAGAAGTTTAGCGGATTGATACGTTCGTCGTCTTTAAAAACCTCATAATGTAAATGAGGTGCTTGAGAACGACCTGTGCTACCCACAAATCCTATGATATCACCCCTTTTAACCTTTTGATTCTTTTTAACGTTGTACTTATATAGGTGTGCATACAGACTAACATAACCATAGCCATGGTCTATTCTTATATGATTGCCATAACCTGCGGCTCTATTATCGGCTCTTTCCACGACACCATCACCGGTCGCGTAAACAGGAGTCCCACGAGGTGAAGTAAAATCCATTCCATAATGAAATTTTCTAGCCTTGGTAAAAGGATCACTTCTGTATCCAAAACCCGAAGCCATTCGTTTGAGATCTTCATTTTTAACCGGTTGGATGGCAGGTATCGTGGCGAGGAACTTTTCTTTATCCTCAGCCAGTTTTGCTATCTCATCCAGGGATTTTGATTGAACAACGATCTGTTTTTGTAAAATATCCATCCGTTTGTTGGATTCTATGATGAGTTTTGAATTATCAAAGCCCTCAAGATCCTTGTAACGATTAATACCACCAAATCCAGCTCTTCGCTGTTCTTCAGGAATTGGGTTGGCTTCAAAATAAAGTCTGTAAATATTGTTATCTCTATCCTCTACATTGGCAAGAACTTTTTCGGCTTCTGCCATTTTTTTATTCAGTAATACATATTGCAGCTCCATATTCTTCAGTTCCCGTTTAAGGGCTTTTTCTTTAGGAGATTCTATGTATTGGCTAGCAATAAATACAAATAAAAAACCGAATAAGGCCGAACCCAACAAGAACGCAAAAGCATATTTTATGGTGTTTCGTTTTTTACGTTCTATTTTTCTGTATGACAGAGTTTCAGAATCGTAATAATATTTTATCTTACTCATTAATTTATCTATTTTTGCTACTTATAGAACTATTGTATTTTTAGGTTGTCACGAACCGAGAACGAACAAACCTACAAAAATATTATCAAAAATATTTACGATAATAATTATAAAATTGGTTTACACTAACCAAGAATTAAAATAGATTTGTAGCGTAAATATAAAAATAGTTTTGCATTATAAGTAATTTAACAGGCTAAGCTTATTTTTATTTACAAAATAGGGCATGAATTTAATTATGAAAATGGCCAAGAATGCATACGAATCTGACATTATTAATTAGGTTTATTTAAAATAGATACATGAAATCTCAGGAGATACGCTCACAATTTTTAGAATTCTTTAAAAGCAAGCAACACCTCATTGTACCATCGGCACCAATGGTCTTAAAAGATGACCCCACTCTTATGTTTGTTAATTCCGGAATGGCACCCTTTAAGGAATATTTTCTGGGGAATGCAAAGCCTAAAAGCAAGCGTATTGCAGATACCCAAAAGTGTCTGAGAGTATCAGGAAAACATAATGATCTTGAAGAGGTAGGTTATGATACGTATCACCACACCCTTTTTGAAATGCTGGGCAACTGGAGTTTTGGTGATTATTTTAAAAAAGAAGCTATTGCCTGGGCCTGGGAATTACTTACTGAAGTCTATGGTATAGATAAGGACATACTCTACGTCACTGTTTTTGAAGGTGATAAAGAGGATGGTGTTGATATGGATAATGAAGCATTAGATTTTTGGAAAGCTATTGTTCCGGAAGACCGAATTTTGTTTGGGAATAAAAAGGATAATTTTTGGGAAATGGGCGAGCAGGGACCATGCGGTCCTTGTAGTGAGATCCATGTAGATATCAGGTCAAAGGAAGAAAAAACAAAGATTCCGGGAAGGGAATTGGTAAATAAAGACCATCCATTAGTAGTGGAGATTTGGAATCTGGTTTTTATACAATACAATAGAAAAGCCGATGGGTCCTTGGAGAATTTGCCTAATAAGCATATTGATACCGGAATGGGTTTTGAAAGACTTTGTATGGTGCTGCAAGGCGTACAATCTAATTATGATACTGATGTCTTTACGCCCATTATTAGAGAAATTGAAACAATTACCAATACAGAATATGGCAAGTCGAAGGAAGCAGATGTTGCAATCAGGGTGATTGCAGACCATTTGCGTGCTGTGGCGTTCTCCATAGCAGATGGGCAATTGCCAAGTAATACAGGAGCAGGATATGTCATCAGACGAATATTGCGAAGAGCCGTTCGCTACGGCTTTACATTTCTAAATAAAAAAGAACCATTTATCTACAGATTGATCGATGTATTAAGTGATAAAATGGGAACTGCTTTCCCGGAACTTAAAAGTCAGAAGCAATTGATCCAAAACGTCATTAAGGAAGAAGAAAGCTCCTTTTTAAGGACACTAGATCAGGGGCTTGTATTGCTTAATAGAATTGTGGAGGAATCAAAATCGAAAACAATTTCAGGTGAAAAAGCCTTTGAATTATATGACACCTACGGATTTCCTATAGATTTGACAGCATTGATCTTAAGTGAAAAAGGATTGAATTTAGATGAAAAGGGATTCAATAAAGAGCTTCAAAAACAAAAGGACAGATCCAGAGCTGCCAGTGAAATGTCAACCGGTGACTGGAAAGTGCTTTCCAATGATGCCGAAGAAGAATTCATTGGTTATGATTCACTGGAAGCCCAGGTTAAAATTACCCGGTATAGAAAAGTGACCTCCAAAAAAGAAGGTGAGCTGTTTCAGCTGGTGTTTAATTTAACGCCTTTTTATCCTGAAGGAGGCGGACAGGTAGGAGATAAAGGCTATTTGGAAGATAGTCATGGCGATGTTGTGTATATAATCGACACCAAAAAAGAAAATAATGTGATCATTCATTTTGCAAAGCATTTGCCAAAACATTTAAATGAAACATTTAAAGCTGTGGTTGACGCAAAACAGCGATACAGAACGCAATGCAATCATACAGCAACTCATTTATTGCATCAGGCATTAAGAGAAGTTCTGGGCGATCATGTCGAGCAAAAAGGAAGCGCTGTGCATTCAAAATCCCTGCGATTTGATTTTTCGCATTTTGCCAAACTCACAGTTGATGAATTGCGTGATGTGGAAAATTTTGTAAATGCAAGAATTGAAGGGAAATTGCCTTTGCAGGAAAATAGAAATGTTCCCATGGAGCAGGCTATGCAAGAAGGAGCCATGGCCTTGTTTGGCGAAAAATACGGAGATACGGTTAGAACAGTTCGCTTTGGACAGTCTATTGAATTATGTGGCGGTACCCACGTAAAGAATACAGCAGATATCTGGCATTTTAAGATCGTATCTGAAAGCGCCATTGCTGCAGGAATTAGAAGAATTGAGGCCATCACAAATGACGCTGTCAAGGATTTCTATTTTGAAAATAACAGGGCTTATTTTGAAATGCGGGATCTTTTAAATAATGCCAAAGAGCCCGTTAAAGCTTTGCAGAACCTGCAGGAAGAGAACGCAAGTTTAAAGAAGCAAATAGAAACCCTGTTGAAGGATAAAGCCAAAAGCCTTAAAGGAGATCTTAAAAATGAAATTGCGGAGATAAATGGTGTGAACTTTTTGGCTAAGAATGTAGATCTGGATGCTTCAGGCATGAAAGATCTGTGCTTTGAACTGGGAAGTGAGTTTGATAATTTGTTTGTATTGTTTGGGTCTGAACAGGATGGGAAGGCCTTATTAACCTGTTATATATCTAAGGAATTGGTATCAGAAAAAGGTTTAAATGCAGGACAGGTCGTTCGAGAATTAGGAAAGCACATTCAAGGTGGTGGTGGAGGACAACCTTTCTTTGCAACGGCTGGAGGTAAAAATCCTAAAGGTATTGACGAAGCTATTAAGTCCGCGAAGAACTATCTGAAATAATCTCGCAAAGACGCAGAGTCGCAAAGTTTTGCTGATGACTGAAAACGAAATCTCAAAAATAATAGTAGATAAGTGTTATCAAATTCATGTTGAACTAGGTCCAGGTTTGCTGGAATCTGTTTATGAAGAAATTTTATATTTTGAATTAAAGCAGGAAGGACTAAAAGTAGGGCGACAAAAAGGTTTGCCGGTTACCTATAAAGGCTTAGAAATGAATATAGGATTTCGAGCAGATATTATTGTTGAAGATAAAGTAATAATTGAATTGAAATCGGTTGAGGTTCTTGCACCAGTGCATCCTAAACAATTATTGACCTATTTGAAAATAACAAATCTCAAATTAGGATTGCTAATAAATTTTAATGAAAGTTTAATAAAAAATGGTATTACCAGAATAGTTAATAATCTGTAAATTTGAGGATCTTTGCGTCTTAGCGCCTCTGCGAGAAAAAAAAATGAAACTCCAAACCAACATAACACTACAAAAACAATCGCATCATTTAATAGATTATCATTCAAATATCCTGTTACTAGGGTCTTGTTTTTCTGAAAATATAGGAGAAAAATTCAATTATTTTAAGTTTCAATCCTTACAAAACCCTTTCGGGATATTGTATCATCCAAAGGCGATCGAGAATTTTATTCTAAACGCCATAAATGAAAAAGAGTATGATGAGACCGATGTGTTTTTTCATAATGAACGCTGGCATTGTTTTGATGCGCATTCAGATTTGAGTAGTTCATCTAAGGAAGATTTATTACACAACCTCAATGAATCAGTCAAAAAAACAAATCAACAGATAAACAAATCCTCACATATAATAATCACTCTCGGTACTGCCTGGGCTTACAGGTTTATTGAAACCGATGAGATCGTGGCGAATTGCCATAAAGTTCCGCAGAAAAAATTCTTAAAACAGATTCAATGGGTAAAATCTATTATTGAGTCTTTAGAAGCGATCATCGAGTTGATCAAATCTGTCAATCCAAAAACGTCAATTATTTTTACCGTTTCTCCTGTCAGACATATAAAGGACGGTTTTGTTGAGAATACACAAAGCAAATCGCATTTAATAACCGCAATCCACCAGGTATTGTCACCTCCTGCAAAGTCAAGAGGCTTATATTATTTCCCTTCCTATGAAATCATGATGGACGAATTGCGCGATTATCGTTTCTATGCTGACGATATGCTACATCCTAATAGAACAGCGGTAGATTATATTTGGGAGCAATTTCAAAATGTATGGATATCATCGCAATCTATTGAAATAATGAAAGAGGTCGAAGGAATTCAAAAAGCCTTAAATCACAGGCCATTCAACAAGGAAAGTGAGCAATATAAAACGTTTTTAGATAATTTAGAACTTCAAAAAAGCAATCTGAAAATGAAAATCCCCCACATTAAATTCTAAAATACATTTCAACTAATTTAGTGGTTACTTATCGAAAAAAGTATTGGTGTAAGAATTTTAGTCTTATATTCGATATGCTATTAATCAATTTTTAAGAAAAGCATCAGTTACTCGTATCTTGTTTATCAAGTGTCATTGGTACTGATGCTTTTTTATTTCGACTACTTCCTAATTCTTACGATCAATTTTAATAACTTTCGTTAAAATTAATGTTATGCGAAAAATCCTTTTTGGAGTTGTAATTACCTTAATCGTATTATTCAGTTTTAAATATTGTGACGATAAGAAAGAGGATAAGATTGTACTTCAGGAAAATTCCTTATTAATTCAGGAACAACTCAAGAACGTAGGTAAACTCATCGTTACCGAAGGCCATTTTAGTGAAGTTTTCAATTACAGAAATTCAAAAGAAATATTTGGGGAGTATTTTACCTCTGAAAAGAAAGCACTGGTGGTTGTCAATGCCGATGTTACCATTGCCTATGACTTAAGTAAAATTGAATTTAAAATTGATGAAGCCAATAAAACAATTCGAATTACAAAGGTTCCGGAAGAAGAAATTTCCATCAATCCGGATATTGAATATTATGACGTACAGTCAGATTTCTTAAATCCGTTTGAGGCGCAGGATTACAACAATATAAAAGAAACGGTTAAAAGGTCGTTAATGGCTAAGATTGAAAATTCGTCCCTAAAGAGAAATGCAAAAAACAGGTTGATAAGTGAATTATCAAAGTTTTATATTTTAACCAATTCCTTAGGATGGACTTTAGAATATAACAGCAAGCCAATCAGAACCATTGAAGATCTAAACAACGAGACTCTTATTAATAATTTCTAATCCGCCGTCGATCAAATGACCAACTCCGGGATTATGTTGCTTGACCTTTTCCAAATGTGCTAAAATATTATCGCACAATGTTTTTTCTTGACCCTTAAATGCAAGTTCGTATAATTCAACCGATAATAACCAGTCTTTTGGGTGTTTGTCAATGAGCTGTTCCAGCACTTTGGTACGTGAGATCGTCTTGTTTTTGCCCTCTCTATAATCCCTTACCTGTTGATACAAGCTTTCAAGTGCTTGACGTTTTTCGGTTTTTTCTACATGAATGGTTTTGCTGGAAGGTACATGAGTGATCAGATCAAAGCTGTTCAAATCGGCTGGTCCGGAAAATGCCGAGACTACGTCTTTTCCAACGGCCATATCGTAGGTTCCCCATTCTGGTTCGAAGAGAACTTTAGATTCATGTGTAACTTTGCAATTCTTGAAACTGATCAATATGATTTTTCCCTGAAGATTTCGTTTTCCGGTAATAATTTCACCTTTTACCTTTAGTCCGCCTTCAAATTCCAGCTCGATGATCTTCCCTTCATAAATATCATAGGCACTTAAATCACGTGGACTCATATCTTCAATGGCTAAATTGATTCCTTTTAACTTGCCAATAGGACTTCCAAAACCATTGGAATGATTAACAATACCATGACCTACCAATTCCTTTTCTCTGTAAGCAAGGGCAGTTTCTCCCGTTGTTTGAATATAAATGGGTTTTCCATGGTCTTCAATGACACCGGTAAAGATACCTGATATTTGCAGTCCGGTACTTAATTCAATGGTTCCCAGAGCTTTTGACTGTATAAGTTTTTTAATGCCTTCCAAACCACCAGTTCTTAAGGCCATGGTGTTGGCAAATTCCTCAAGCACAAGACTTAAGTGAGCAAAGTCCGGAGTTACAAATAATTGCGGTTGCGGTTTCGTAATATCAAAATCCTGAAATGTTGCCTTTATATCGTAAGGGAGTTTTTTTACTTGATCTGTCATGCACCAGGCACTTTCGCCAATTGAGGAAAGCAATCCCGCTCCATAGATTTTAGGATTGTCCAAGGTGCCTATCAAACCATATTCAACGGTCCACCAGTGTAAATTTCGTATTAAGGCCATTTCGCTTGGTTCACCCATATTTTTTTGTAGATCCTCTACCTTTTTTTCGGCTTTATCAATTTCATCCTGAGGCGTATTTGGGGCCTCTTTTATGATAGACAAATAGCGAACGGCTTCATATAATTCGTAATCCTTGGATGACGATATGGCTTTACATCCAATTTCTCCAAATCGTCTTAAATATTCTGCATATTCAGGATTGGCAATAATGGGGGCATGACCGGCACCTTCGTGAATGATATCTGGAGCAGGTGTGTATTCAATATGCTCTAACTGACGAATGTCACTGGCAATTACCAACACATTATACGCTTGAAATTCCATAAAGGCATTTGGTGGAATAAAACCGTCCACGGCTACAGCGGCCCAGCCAATTTCCTTTAAAATACGGTTCATTCCGTACATATTAGGAATTTGGTCAATAGATATCCCTGTTTGTTTTAAGCCATCCAGGTAAGAACCATGAGCGACTCGGCTTAAATACTCGACGTTCTTTCTCATTACATACCTCCAGACAGCCTGATCAATTGCCGTATAGTCCTTGTAATTCTGTGGTTTTATAAATTGCTTTAAATGATTAGGCAATCTGGTCAAGATCTCATTGGATTCAATGTTTTCTAACTTCATATATTACAAAAGGTTTGTAGTAAATTTACAAATTATAACTTTAAAATTTTCTTAATGGTAACCTTAAAGAGAAAGTTTAACTTCTTTGTAACAATAGTTGCCCTATTTCATGATATATGTCATTATACCTCACAAGAATTGTTACTAATTTTGTCGAATATTTTTCAATTATAAAAAGGTATTTATAAATTATAAGATTATGGAGACTATACAAGAAGTCAAAACAAGAGTTTACAAGTTCGGAAATAAAACTGCCGATGGTAACAGCAAGATGAAAAACCTTTTAGGAGGTAAAGGGGCTAATTTAGCCGAAATGAGTTTAATAGGAATTCCTGTGCCTCCGGGATTTACAATTACAACTGAAGCTTGTACAGAATATAACAAATTAGGAAAAGACGTCGTTATTGGAATGCTAAAACCTGAAGCGGAAGAAGCTATTGCCAATATTGAAAAGATCATGGGAGCCAAGTTCGGTGATAAACAAAACCCGTTATTGGTTTCCGTTCGTTCCGGGGCTCGTGTTTCCATGCCGGGAATGATGGATACTGTTTTAAACTTAGGTTTAAATGATGAGGTTGTAAAAGGATTGGCAGAAAAAACAGGAAACGAGCGCTTCGCATGGGATTCATACAGACGTTTTATTCAAATGTATGGTGATGTGGTTTTAGGCATGAAGCCTGAATCAAAAGAAGATATCGATCCATTTGAAGAGATCATGGAAGCTCTAAAAGAAAAACGAAACATAGAATTAGATACAGAATTTACCATTCAGGATTTAAAAGATCTTGTCCATGATTTCAAAGATGCTGTTAAAAAACGTACAGGTCATGATTTCCCAACAAATCCGTGGGACCAACTTTGGGGAGCTGTTGTAGCTGTTTTCAATAGCTGGAATGGAGACAGAGCGGTTTATTACAGAAACATGCATGGGTATCC
>CBDUIO010000036.1:0-13744 GCA_965367355.1 uncultured Flavobacteriaceae bacterium | reverse complement strand
TTCAGGTGATTCATGACCATGTAATTGGACAGCATCCAATCGATGTTTTTCAATTTGACGAGAGATAAATTCAATTTTCTCATCAACAAAAACGCCTACTTTTTTAATTGAATCTGAAAATTCAGGAATACTATTTTCAAAATTTCTTGGAGAAGGTTCATGAAAAATAAACCCAAGATAATCTGGTTGCAAATTAGCAACAGCCTGAATATTATCCTGATATTTCATTCCGCAGACCTTTAATTTCATCTTTCCAAATCTTTAATAAATTGAGTTGCACTCTCTCCTGGATTATCAGTTTTCATAAAATTCTCTCCAATTAAAAAACCTTGATAACCATAAGGTTGTAATTCCTTGATTGCCTTTACAGAACTGATTCCACTTTCAGAAACTTTTACAAAGTCATTCGGAATCAATTCACTTAATGTCTTGCTTGTTTTTAAACTCACTTCGAAAGTTTTCAGGTTCCTATTGTTAACTCCCAGCATATCCAACGAAGGCATGATGGATTTTTGTAATTCATCTTCATTATGGACTTCTAAAAGTACATCAAGGTTTAGGCTTTTTGCTAATTCTGAAAATTGTTTGATTTCTACTCTTGTTAATATAGCTGCAATCAACAAAATAACATCTGCACCATGAGCTTTAGCTTCAAGAATTTGATAGTCGTCAATAATAAATTCTTTTCGCAACAAGGGTAAATTACAACTTGCTCTGGCAATCAATAAATCATCAAGCGAGCCACCAAAATATTTGCCGTCAGTTAAAACAGACATGCCGCAAACTCCTGCGTGTTCATAGCCTTTTGCCACATCTTGAACATTTAAACTCTGATTGATTACTGATTTAGATGGTGAACGACGTTTGTGTTCTGCAATAATTCCTGATTTACTGTTTTTTAAGTTAGTTGCAAGTGAAATTGTTTCGCGTTCAAACAGAATCGATTGTTCCAATTGTTTTGTTGGAATAAGATTCTTGCGAAGACTTACTTCTATTCGTTTATCAGCTGTTATTTTATCTAATATGTTCATTTCTTTTTTATCTCTGTTCATTTTGTCTTGATACAAAACGAACCAAAAAATCATATCAAAATTAGGAAATTGCTAAAGCATCATTCACTTTCGGAATTTCGCGCTTGAAGCTTTGCTTCGCGTCTACATTTCTTCGTTCATTATTTCTGAATTTTGATGATTCCGATATATCGGAATTAGGGCCTTTATATTTTGATGTGGTTTTATCTAAACTCATTTATTTACTTAATTCTATCAATTTATCTAAACTCTCTTTTGCTTTTCCTCTAAGCAATGATTCTTTAGCTAATTCAAAACCTTCTTTATGACTGATTTGTTTGGAAGTAGCAATCGCTAACCCAGCATTGGCAAAAACCACATTGTTTTGTGCTTCAGTTCCTTTTCCACTAATAACATTCACAAAAATCTTGGCAGCTTCGTTAACTGTATTTCCTCCAAAAATAGCTTCCTGTTCGATTTGTTCAACACCTAAATCAGAAGGAGAAAACATAGTTTCAGACTGATTTGAAATCACTTTGGTTTTTCCTGTGAGTGATATTTCATCGTAACCATCCAATGCATGAACGATGCTATAGTTTTTATCTGTTTGTTGATATAAGTAACCATATAATCGTTGCAGTTCCAAATTAAAAACGCCCACCATTTGGTTTTTTGGAAACGATGGATTTACCATCGGTCCAAGCATGTTGAAAAAGGTTTTTACACCTAATTCTCTACGAATTGGAGCTACATTTTTCATAGCTGGATGGAATAATGGTGCATGTAAAACACAAATTCCAGCTTTATCAATAGAGTGTTTTAAAAAATCTTCTTCACTGGAAAATTTAATGCCTAAATACTCCATAACATTGGAAGAACCACATGCAGAAGATACTCCATAATTCCCATGTTTAGCAACCTTTACTCCAGCACCAGCAGTTACAAAAGAAGCCAATGTTGAAATGTTGAATGTATCTTTTCCATCGCCTCCTGTTCCGCATAGATCAATGGCATTAAATTCTTTTAAATCAATAGGAATGCATAGTTCCAGAAGCGCATCTCTAAAGCCTTGTAATTCTTCAAGTGTAATGCTTCGCATCATATAGACTGTTAGGAAGGAAGCTATTTGGCTTTGGTTATATTCTCCTTTAGAAATATTAACCAAAACCTTTTTTGCTTCTTCACTTGAGATGCTTTCTTGGTTTATTAATCTGTTAAGTAGTTGTTTCATTTTCGTCATCCTGAACTTGATTCAGGATCTTTTTAATTTTACTTAAATTCTTTGTTCATTTTGTCTTGATACAAAACGAACCAAAAAATCATATCAAAATTAGGAAATTGCTAAAGCACCATTCACTTTCGGAATTACGTACGTGAAGCTTCGCTTCGCATCTCCATTCCTTCGCTCATTATTTCTGAATTTTGATGATTCCGACTTTGTCGAAACTTCAAGTTCAAATTATAATTTTATTTTTATCTGTTTTATTCATTTAAATTAAAACTGCAATCTGTGACTGAATACTGCTAACTGTTCAGCCAGTTCTTTAAAATTTCTTTTCCTTTTGGTGTTAGGACTGATTCCGGGTGATATTGTACGCCCTTTACATCATAAACTTTGTGACGAAGCGACATAACTTGTCCGTTTTCATCAAAAGAAGTCGCTTCTAACTCTTCTGGTAAATTAGGATCGACAACCCAAGAATGGTAGCGACCGACTTCTATATTTTTACCTAAACCTTTAAATAAGGATTCATCATCTACTGTTACGGAAATATTGGTTGCAACACCATGATATACTTCGTCTAAATTGATTAATCTTCCTCCAAATACTTCACCAATGGCTTGCTGTCCAAGGCAAACTCCTAATATGCTTTTAGAAGGCGCGTATTCCTTAATTATAGCTTTTAATAAGCCAGCTTCATCCGGAATACCAGGTCCGGGAGATAGTACGATTTTATCGAATGGTTCGACATCTTCTAAATTCAACTTATCATTTCTGATAACCGTTACATCGCAATCAAGGTCTTCTAAATAGTGGACTAAATTGTATGTAAAACTGTCGTAATTATCTATTACTAATACTTTTGTCATATCGAAATTCTTTCTGCTATACTTATTGCTTTCGTTAAAGCTCCTAATTTGTTATATACTTCTTGTAATTCATTTTCCGGATTCGATTTTGAAACCAATCCTGCTCCTGCCTGCCAATGCAGTTGATGATTTTTACTTAAAAAGGTTCTAATCATGATGGCATGATTATAATTACCTTCAAAATCCATAAAACCGATGGCTCCACCATAATATCCTCTACTGGTTTTCTCGTATTTATCAATTAGTTGCATTGCCATATGCTTTGGTGCTCCACTTAAGGTGCCAGCAGGAAATGTGTCTGCTACAACTTGCATTGTTGGCGTATCGTCGTGCTTTTGTCCAGTTACTTTACTCACTAAATGAATAACATGAGAGAAAAATTGAACTTCTCTATATTTTTCAACTGTTACTTTACTTCCATGTCTGCTTAAATCATTTCTAGCTAAATCCACCAACATCACATGTTCGGCATTTTCTTTGGCATCTTCTACCAGTTTTTCAGCTAATTTGGCATCTTTAAGATCATCTCCCGTACGCTTAAATGTACCCGCAATTGGGTGAATTTCAGCTTTACCGTCACTAACCACCAATTGTGCTTCCGGAGAACTTCCAAAAATCTTGAAATTTCCATAGTCGAAGTAGAATAGGTAAGGAGACGGGTTGATGCTTCGCAATGCACGATACACATTAAATTCATCACCTTTAAAATTTTGCTGGAATTTTCTAGACAGAACCAATTGAAACACATCACCTCTCCCGCAATGTTTTTTTGCCAATTCGACATGTTCTTTATAGGCTTCATCTGTTAAGTTAGAAGAAATTGTTCCTTCGGCATTAAATTGATAAGATGCGAAGTTCTTTGCTTTAATAAGATGATGAATATCATCAACATTGTTTTCAGCATCGAAACAGTGAGCAAAAATGTAGGCTTCATTCTTAAAATGATTGATTGCGATTATGTTCTGATAAACAGCGTAGTAAATATCCGGAATATTGACAGAGTCTGGTTTTTTGGAAATTTCGATGTCTTCAAAATACTTTACCGCATCATAGGCAGTATAACCAAAAATACCATTGTTTATGAATTTGAAATCTTTATCAGAATCGATATTGAATCGTTTTGTGAATTTGTGGATTTCTTCGGTAACATCTGTAGAATTTGTACTTGTATTAATAGAATTACCATCTGGAAAAGTTTGAGTTATAAAATCATTTTCAACCTTTATCGATGCTATAGGATTACAACAGATATACGAAAAACTATTATCATTAGTGTGATAGTCGCTACTTTCCAAAAGAATACTGTTTGGATATTTATCTCGAATTTTAAGATAAATACTCACCGGAGTTATGGTGTCAGCTAATATCTTTTTATAATGTGTGTATAAGCTAAATGTTTTCATTCTTATAATTAAAAAAGGCTTGTCGTGAATGACAAGCCTTAATATTTTGAGTTTTAAATATACTATAGGATTAGTTCACGAATTAATTGTTTCGAGAATTCCACCACCAAGTATTATTTAAAAATGTATTCATTACTTAATTGTTGAGTTCAAATATAGAAATGATATTTAGTTTAACAAATATTTTATCAAATTAATTTTTTGTTAAAATCCACTTCATCTTAATACTGGTTATTTAACTTTACAACATGAAGAAATTATTATTGCTTTTACTTTTTACAGGAATCTTTTCATGTAAGAATGAACCAAATAGTAATCTGGCGGTGTCAAATGATGAGTCAGATCCTGTATACCAGGAACTTAAAGTAATTGATTATTATGGACTTGAACCCCTTTTGCATTTGGAGGATGAAAAAACATATGTCATTAATTTTTGGGCAACCTGGTGTGCTCCTTGTGTAAAAGAATTACCTTATTTTGAAAAGCTAAATAAGGAATACTCAAATAAAAATGTTGAAGTAATTCTAATTAGTTTAGATTTTCCTAAAAAATATGATTCAGCTTTAAAGCCATTTATAAAAAAGCATAATTTAAAGTCTGAGGTATATGCCTTTGATGATACAGATTCTAACTATTGGATCCCTCAGGTTTATTCAGAATGGTCAGGAGCTATACCAGCAACCTTAATTTACAACAACAAGCACCGCGAATTCTACGAGAAATCCTTCGAATATGAAGAATTAGAAAACGAGGTCATTAAATTCTTAAAAAAATAGATTATGAAAACACTACAAATTGCAACTTTATTAGTTTTAACTGTATTCAATTCTTTGTCCATTGGCACCGATGCAATTTCGGGTTATAAAATTGGTGATGTCATTGAAGACTTTAATTTAAAGAATGTTGATGGTAAAATGGTGTCTCTAGCAGATTATAAGGATGCCAAAGGATTCATCATTACATTTACCTGCAATACATGTCCTTATGCACAGATGTATGAGGATAGAATTATTGAATTAGATAAAAAATACGCACCTTTAGGTTATCCGGTAATAGCGATAATGCCTAATAACACTCAAGTTAAACCTGGTGATAGTTTTGATGAAATGAAGAAAAGATCACAGGTTAAAGGTTACACATTTCCATATTTAATAGATGAGAAGCAAGAAGTGTATCCAAAATTTGGAGCAACAAAAACACCGCATATGTATGTTGTTCAAAAAACCAAAAAAGGTAATGTAGTTGAATATATTGGTGCTATAGATGATAATTATAAGGATGCTGCTTCTGTTTCTAAGAAGTATGTTGAAGATGCAGTTAACGCATTATTAGCCGGAAAGGAAGTCCAGGAAAAAGAAACCAGAGCGATTGGCTGCTCTATCAAGGTCTAACTGTAAAATTTGTAACAATTGTTGCTTAAGATTTTTTATTAAGAGTTATTTTTGCCCAAAATTTTAAATATGTCAAATTTAACTCAGCAACAATGGAACGACTTGTTAAAGAATGATGACAACGCTGTCGTTTTAGATGTTCGCACACCTGAGGAATTCAACAGTGGTAAGATTCCTAATGCACTTAATATAGACATTTATAAAGGTCAGGGATTTATTTATATGGTTGATGAACTCGATAAATCTAAAAACTTTTATGTTTATTGCCGAAGCGGTGCCCGAAGTGGACAAGCTTGTTCAGTGATGAATCAAATGGGAATTCAAAATGCGTATAACCTCCTTGGTGGCATAATGGCGTGGAGAGGCGAAGTAGAATTTTAAATCTGAAATTAATTTGAAAAAATTCACAATAGTATTGAGTGTGATAGTTGGGATAACCTTGTTTAACTGTAAACATAGTACTGCCCAGCAAGCTACCTTGCTCGAGCCTCAAGAATTTAAAGAGTTTCTTACAAATAACGAGGTTCTTCTAGTAGATGTCAGAACGCCTCAGGAGTTCAATGCCGGTCATATTGAAAACGCTGTTAATATTAACTTTTTGTCGTCTGATTTTGAGCAGAATGTTCAGAAACTAGATACCACAAAAACATTGGTTATCTATTGTCGATCAGGAAATAGAAGTGGTAAGAGTGCCGAGGTTTTTTTAAATGCCGGATTCAGTGAAGTACGTGATTTAAAGGGTGGTGTACTTAACTGGCAAAAAAACGGACTGGAATTAGAAAAATAAATTAACCTCCAATTGTAATCATACTCCTGTTATTGGAATGCTTTTCAGGATTGCTGAATTTCTTAAAACTATTCATTCCGGCTCTTACAGCTTTCTTTTTGTACATAACCTTAAGGATGCTTTCTTCTAATGGTTCTCCGGACCTTAATATTTCCAATAAATTCATTTCCTTATTAGAGAATAAGCAATTTTTAATTTTACCGTTGGCTGTTAAGCGTATCCTGTTGCAGCTATCGCAAAACGGGTTACTTACTGTGCTTATAATGCCGAATTCACCTTTAAACCCATCAATTTTATATCTGCGGGCTATGAAATTGGTTTCATCTTCAAGTTTTATTAAACTTTTTAATCCAAAATGCATATTTACCCGAGATAAAATCTCTTTTTGAGTTACTAACTTGTCCTTATTCCACGCGTTGCCATCAAAAGGCATGAATTCTATAAAACGAATAGAAACCGATAAATGTCTTGTTAACTCAATAAAATCGTTTATTTCATCGTCATTGAATCCATTGATCAAGACGATATTCATTTTTACATTAAATCCTTCATTTATGAGCAATAAGATATTTTCATAGGCCTTTTTAAACTGATCTCTTCTGGTGATGAATTTGAATTTATCTTCTTTAAGAGTATCTAAACTTACATTGATATCATTCAATCCATATTTTTTAAAGATATCGATGAACCTGTCCACTAAAATGGCATTTGTTGTAATCGAAAGTTTCACTTTTAATTTATGAAGGCGTTTTAAAACATCTTCAAAATCCTTTCTAACTAAGGGTTCGCCACCTGTTAATCGTATTTTGTCAACGCCATGATCCACAAATATCTTAGCAATGTCATAAATTTCATCGGCATTCATGATATCGCTTCTAGGCGATAATTTCACACCATCTGCAGGCATGCAATAGGTACAGCGCAGGTTGCATTTCTCTGTTAATGAAATGCGCAAATAGCTGTGTTTTCTGCCGAATGAATCGGTTAATATTTGTTTTTCTCTAAGCATTTATATCGTGTTGTTGACCTCTTAATATTTTAAATATGTGCAGTAAGTGAGGAAAAACTGCATCCATTGATTCTTTGGCTCCATTAGTTGATCCGGGTAAAGCCAAAACCAAACAATTGCCTATGGTTCCAGCGATACTTCTTGATAACATGGAATAAGGCATTCTGTTTTGTCCGTAGCTTCTTATAGCTTCTTCAATGCCTGGAATTCTTCTTTCCAAAATAGGTTCTAAAGCTTCCGGAGTAACATCTCTAAAAGATAACCCTGTGCCACCGGTGAATATGACCAGATTATTTTCTTGTGACTGCTCAAGGGTTTTGTTTCTTATGATTTCAATTTCATCTGGAATGATCTCGTAGTTACTGATCTCAACGTTGCTTTCCTTTAACTTTTTAATGATAGCCTTTCCGGCTTTATCTTCTTTTTGACCTTTGGAAATAGTATCAGAACAAACAATCACACTTGCTTTAAGTTTTGAAATATGCCGTGATTTAAAACTGGATTTACCGCCACTTTTTTCCACCAGTTTTATAGTGCTGATCTCGATTTGCTTGTCAATTGGTTTTAGCATATCATACATGGTCAATGCAACTACAGAAGCTCCATGCATAGCCTCCACTTCAACACCTGTTTTGTAGATGGTTTTGACGGTAAGAATTATTCTGATGTTCAATCCATCAATTTCATATTCAATTGAAGTGAATTCAATTGGTAAAGGGTGGCAGTCAGGGATGATATTCTGGGTGTTCTTAACAGCCAGCAATCCGGCAGTTTTAGCCATTTCAAAAACATTCCCTTTAGGAACCTGATTGTTCTTAAGAGCGTTAATAGTTTCTTGTTTACTCACCTTTACAATTGCTTCAGCAACGGCAACTCTTAACGTATTTATTTTATTTGTAATATCTACCATTTTAAAACTCTTAACTATTTACTTTCCATTGATGTGATTGGTCCTGGAAGATCTCTTTGCCAAAAATTGGCACATCTTCCTTAACCCGATTGACAATATATTCTGTGGCCTCATAAACTTCTTTTCGTCTTGTAGATGACACAAAAACAAAGAAACAAATCTCACCTGCTTGAACCTTGCCCAAACTATGATAAATGTGCATACATGTAAGATCATATTTTTCAAAGGCACTTTCCCTAATCTCAATCAATTTTTTATCTGCCAGTTCTTCATAACAGGTATATTCAATAGCGTTCACAATTTTGTTGTCAATTTCATCTGCACGAACCTGTCCTAAAAAGATATTATGAGCACCAATACTATGTTTAGATTGGTGTTTTGCTATTGATTCAGCAATAAATTCGGGAGAAATGGCTCCTTCAACGAATACGTTTTTCTTTTTCATTTTCTAATATATTATTAATTACTAGAGCACCATCCTTTATGTTTAGTACTTTTTTAAACCCGTGTTTTTTCAAAAGATTTGTGGCCGAAACACTTCTTACACCATGCTGGCAAAAAATTGCATAGGACAATTCTTTGGATAGCACATTAATATTTGAATCTAATGTTGATAATGGGAGCTTAATTATTTTCTCTGAGTGGATTTCGGGTAATTCCCCATATTCCCTGACATCGATCAATTTAGAATTATTTGATAAGGCTTCATAGGCATTAATATGCATGATTTGATCCTCAAAATATTCAGAATTATAAAAGTCCATATCTACATTTAGTGATACATTTTTTTTAAAGTTAATAATGTCTTGTCTGTTGTTCAAAGCATTATAAAGCAATAGTTTACCTGAAAGAATATCACCTGTTTCAAGGATCATTTTCATAACTTCATTAGCCTGTAACATGCCCACGATTCCCACAGTTGTACCCAAAATACCTGCTTCTTCACAGTTGATGACCTTTGTATTATTTTCTTTGAATAAACAACGATACGTTGGCCCGTTTTTATAATTAAATACGGAAACCTGACCTTCAAACCGGTATACAGATCCATAAACAAATGGTTTTTTAGCAACAATGCAGGCATCATTGATCAAATATCTTATGGAAACGGTATCGGTTGCATCTACCACGATATCATAATTTTGAATCATTGAAATAGCATTTTCAGAATTTAAGAATTCAGGATATATTTTGATATGTGTATCAGAGTTTATTGATTTTAGTTTGGATGCTGTGATATCGACCTTTAGCTGGCCAATGGAATCTTCTGAAAACAATACCTGACGCTGGAGATTGCTTTTCTCAATCCTGTCTCCGTCAATAATCCCGATGGTTCCAATTCCTGAAGCCGCCAAATAAGGAAGAATGGCACAACCCAAGCCACCTGCACCAATGACCAGAACTTTGGCATTGTGAAGTTTTTGCTGTCCTTCATTTCCAACTTGTGGAAGATTTATTTGTCTTTTATATCGTTCCATAATTATCCGCCTGCAAAAGGAGGTAAGATTGCTAATTCGTCATTGTTATTTATAGTGATATGGTCATTTAGTTCTACCAAATTTTGATTTAATGCTATTATCAATTGGAATCGTTCTAGCTTATGTTTTTTATTGAGCTCTTCTATTATTTCTGATAGTTTATTTGAAGCAGTTACTACCTGTTCTTCATTACAATTCGTTGCCTCAGCTATTTCTCCAAAGTATTTTACTGTGATCGTATCCATCATTTTTTGCTAATTTCTTTTTCTAATATTTTCAATTCGTCCTGTGTGTTGATGTTCTTTAAAGATTCAAAATCTCTTGGGTTAACTTTAATTACCTGGCAATTCAATTCATTTAAAAGGCTTAATAGCTTAATTCTATTAGAGCTAATTGCTTCTGATAATTTAGGTTTCACTCTCTTATTGTAGATGCCTATCAGGGGATAGACGTTCTTGTCATCAGATAAAAAAATGACATCTTTTTGATCTGAAATGTTATTGATCAGATAATTCTTAATAACATTAGTCGATATTTTAGGTATATCACAGCTTAAGATTAAATTGTTTTCTGTTTCAGATCGATCCAAAGCCGAAAAGATTCCACCTACAGGCCCTTTATTCTTATAAATATCAGCTACAAGCGGATAATTAAAATCAGTATATTCTTGATTGTCAGTAACCAGGAAAATATTGGTTGTAATTGGTTCTATGGCATCAATTACCAATTGGATAAAAGGTTTGTTGTTGTAATTTACCAATCCCTTTTCAGTTCCCATTCTGGAGCTTTTACCGCCGCAAAGAATAAATGCTGATATGTTATGTTTTGCCTTCATTTAGATGATAAAAAGTTTAATGGAGGCCAGAAGTAGAACAAAGGATAAAAGATATGTCAATGTTTGGTTTGAAAACCTTCTGCTGCCATAGATAGCGCCTGCTGTTCCACCAATAAGTGCAATTGGAACGAGCAAAAATGAATCGAAAGGAATGGTATTATTTTTTATTAAGAACCCTCCAATTCCGGCTACAGAATTGACAAAAATAAACAAGGCTGAAACAGCTGCCGCCTCTTTCATGTTTCCCCAGGCCAAAAGGATGATAATTGGACTTAAAATTATTCCACCTCCAATGCCTATTAATCCGGAAAACAATCCGATTCCTAATCCAATCATCAAGGCAAAAGGAACACTTAACTCTCTTTTAATATCTTTTTCACCACCTAAAAACCCCATCATTCTTAGAATTGCGATAAGCAGGAAGACTCCTAAAATTTGCTTATATAAGGTTGCGTTGATCGTTATATAACCACCTATAAATGCAGCGGGAATGGACGTTAAGGCAAAAGGATAGAACAGTTTCCATCTAAAATGCTGATTTTTTTTAAAATACCAAAAAGCAACTCCGGAAACAAAGATGTTCAATAGCAAAGCTGTTGGTTTCATGAATGTTATAGGTAAGGAAAACAAGGCCATTAATGCCAAATACCCGCTTGCACCGCCATGACCCACGCTGGAGTATAAAAAAGCAATTATGATCAGTACCGCTGAAAAAACCAATAAGGATTCTATACTCAGTAGATTCATAAAGATAATTTTTGAAATTCTTTTTCCAGATAATCCATACAATTCGAATTGATGGTCTCAAAATCCTCTATAAGTTGTTTTCCGTATTTGGTCAGTTTGGTTCCGCCACCATCTTTTCCGCCAATATTTGTCACAACCACGGGTTCGTCAGTCATTACATTCATATCATTGATGAGTTTCCATGCTTTTCTGTACGACATTTTTAATTCCTTGGCCGCCGAGTTGATGGACATTTTATCATCGATCATTTTCAAAAGCTTTATTCTTCCAAATCCCAGAAATGGAACTCCGTCCTTTTCTATCCATATTCTACTTTTTATTTCCATGAATTAAGTATTAAGGATTATACATTCAACGTCATCATTAACATGGATCAATTCAGTGTCATTTGGAATTCTTACAAGAACATTACTAGTCGCAAAAGAATGCAACATGGACGATTGCTGACCATGCAAGATCTCCACCTCATTTCCATTTAGTTTACCTTTTAAAAACAAGGTTTTACCAGTTGTGTTTTTATAACCTGAAACAGAGTTGGCATTCATTCGTTTTAAATGTAAATTATCTGCTCCCATTAATTTATTCAAAAGGGGCGTTACATAGATGTAGAAGCAGGAAAGGGCAGAAGCTGGATTTCCCGGTAATCCAAAAACAAACAGATCATCTTTCCTACCAAACCAAAGTGGTTTTCCCGGTTTTTGATTTACCTTATAGAACAATTCCTGTACACCATTTTCTTTTAGGGCTTCCTGAACAAAATCATAGTCACCCACAGAGATCCCTCCCGATATTAAAACTACATCTGAATGTTCCATAGCTTTGGCTATTGAATTTCTTGTCTCATTAAAGGTGTCTTTTGTTTTTAAAACAGATATGTTAGAAATGCCTAAATTTTTTAGTGCGGCACTGAGCATAAATGAATTGCTTTCATAGATCTTTCCATCCTCCAAATCTTTTCCCGCTTCCTGTAATTCATTCCCAGTGACTATAATAGAAACTTTAGGTGTATTATAAACCAACACTTCATGAATTCCAATTCCTGCCAAAAAACCGATTGCCGCCGCATTTATTTTTAACCCTTTTTTAAGGACAACCTCTCCTTTTTTGACCTGCTCACCAATTGGGCGGACGTTGTCAAATTTATTAGGAAATTTTGTAATGGAAATGGTATTATTTGATCTGTTAACATGTTCCTGAATTACTACAGTATCAGCTTTGTCAGGGACTAAGGCTCCGGTAAAAATCCGCGCTGCCTGACCTTGTTCAAGATCAATTCTTTTTCCATTTCCCGCCTGTGATTCTTCAACCACTTCATAAGTATTGGAATCTGTCAATTTTATGGCGTAACCATCCATGGCAGATTGCCTGAAAGGAGGCATGTTGATGGGTGATTTAATATCTTCAGCCAGAACTTTATTTAATGCAGAATCTACAGAAATTACCTTTTTTGAAATAGATAATTCAACCGATTCAATTATGCTCAATGCTTCAGAAAATGAGATCATAAAAAAGATAGCGTTATTCCCTAGCAAATATAACGCTATTTTCTATATTTAATGTAACAAAAATTACAATTTATTGGCCTTTAGTTGTGGCGTTTGAATATTGAAATATGAAAGAGCAGCAACTTACTTTATGTTAAGTTAACTGCATGTTTAATTAAGTGTCAATTCACTGGCAGAATTGGCATGAGCGTATTTGTCTGCAAATTTTTGAAGAATCCAATTTCGGATTAAAAATTATATAGGACGTTATAGATTAAAAGGACAAATAATGAAAGCACGATAGAAATTAATACACCTGCAACTATTTTTTCGTAAATCTTCATTGTATTCATGATATTAGTATTTTAAGGTTACTGACTAAACTAAAACACTATCAATTCACTTTAGGAAGATCTGGGAGGGATTCGTAACGTAAAGTAAGTTTTTAACTATATAAATTCATTTTTATGTGGTTAATAGTATAACAAATGTCGTAAAACCTTTGAAGTTGACATAAAAAATTCTACTAAAGGCCAATAAAACTGTACTAATCGCAAAATTTTCTGTGAACAGTATTAATTATTGGTTGAAGGTATTTT
>CBDUIO010000035.1:0-13765 GCA_965367355.1 uncultured Flavobacteriaceae bacterium | reverse complement strand
TAAAAACAGATTCAAAAAGGTTGGTTTTTTACATAGATATGAATACGGGACATGGCGGTGCTTCAGGAAGATTTGAAAGCTTAAAAGAAGTGGCTTTGGAGTATGTTTTTTTACTCGACTTAGAGGGAATTAGTGAATAATAAAAAAAAATACGTATTTTTGTCAGGTTTTAGGTTACAGTTTACTTTAAATTAAATTGGCTTTTAAATAGCATTTATGGAACAAAACCCAAAAGTATTAAACAGTGTGTTAGACCTTATTGGAAATACACCACTAATCAAACTTAATACTATAACAAAGAACTTTAAAGGTAATTACTTTAGTAAAGTAGAAGCTTTTAATCCAGGACACTCCTCAAAAGATAGAATAGCGCTTTACATAATTGAAGAAGCAGAAAAACAAGGTATTTTAAAACCTGGAGATACAATTATCGAGACAACCTCAGGAAATACCGGTTTTAGTATCGCTATGGTGAGTATCATTAAAGGATACCATTGTATTTTAGCTGTTTCATCAAAATCTTCGGCAGATAAGATAGATATGCTTAAGACAATGGGGGCAAAAGTATATGTTTGTCCGGCCCATGTAAGCGCAGATGATCCAAGATCTTATTATATGGTTGCCAAGCGACTTCATGAAGAAATTAAAGGATCGGTATATATAAATCAATATTTCAATGAACTGAATATTGATGCTCATTATAAAACAACAGGTCCTGAAATTTGGGATCAGACTGATGGTAATATAACCCATTTGGTTGCGTGTAGTGGTACTGGTGGGACAATTTCTGGGATAGCTCGGTTCTTAAAAGAAAAAAATCCTAAGATAAAAATAATAGGAGTTGATGCTTATGGATCTGTGATTAAAAAGTATCATGAAACTCATGAGTTTGATGAAAAAGAAATATATCCATACAGAATTGAAGGATTAGGGAAGAATCTTATTCCTACGGCTACAGATTTTGATGCTATTGATCTTTTTGTTAAAGTAAGTGATGAAGAAAGTGCCCATATGGCAAGGGAAATAGCTAAGACTGAAGGGCAATTCGTTGGATATACGTCAGGAGCGGCAATGCAAGCTGTTAAACAGTTAAGTGATGAAGGAGAATTTAAAGAAACGGATAATGTTGTTATTGTTTTTCCTGATCATGGTTCTCGATATATGAGTAAAGTTTACAGTGACAAGTGGATGAAAGAACAAGGCTTTTTTGACAGTGTTAAAACTGAAGCAGCAGAAAGTATAGAATACATAAAATAAATTAACAACTAAACAAATTTTAAAAATGGCGATTAACTAAAAATTAATTGCCATTTTTCATGTTTAGACTAATGGTATCAAGGACAAAAAAAATATTATGCCATCATAATATAAATCATTAATTTTGTCGGTACTAACTAAGATCTAATTTTTTTGATGAAGGATTTATTCGAAAAAATCTATAAGGACAAAGGTCCTTTAGGTAAGTGGGCTTCGCATGCGGAAGGATATTTTGTTTTTCCAAAACTGGAAGGAGAGATTTCTAATAGAATGAAATTTCAAGGTAAAGATGTAATAACCTGGAGTATAAATGATTACCTGGGATTAGCAAATCATCCTGAAGTAAGAAAAACAGATGCAGAAGCAGCCTTAAAATATGGATCGGCTTATCCAATGGGAGCCAGAATGATGTCTGGACATACAGATCTGCATGAAAAACTGCAAAAGGAATTAGCTGCATTTGTACATAAGGAAGCCGCTTATCTGTTAAACTTTGGTTATCAAGGTATTTTATCAACCATTGATGCATTAGTGGCAAAAGATGACATTATAGTTTATGATGTCGATGCACATGCCTGTATCATAGATGGAGTCCGCCTTCATATGGGCAAGCGATTTACCTATAAGCATAACGATATTGAGAGTCTGGAAAAAAACCTTGAAAGAGCTACAAAAATGGCTCAACAAACAGGAGGAGGTATTCTTGTTATTTCTGAAGGTGTTTTTGGAATGCGAGGAGAACAGGGCAGATTAAAAGAAATTGTAGAACTTAAGAAAAAGTTCAACTTTAGATTTTTAGTTGATGATGCTCATGGTTTTGGTACTTTAGGTAAAACAGGAGCCGGAGCCGGAGAGGAACAAGGGGTACAGGATGGAATAGATGTATATTTTGCAACTTTCGCAAAATCTATGGCAAGTACGGGAGCTTTTATTGCTGCAGATCAAGAAATTATAGATTACTTGAAATATAATTTAAGATCTCAAATGTTTGCAAAATCTTTGCAGATGCAGTTGGTTGTTGGCGCATTGAAACGTTTGGAAATGTTAAAAACAATGCCTGAACTTAAAGAGAAACTATGGGAAAACGTCAATGCTTTGCAGTCGGGGTTAAAGAAACGAGGATTTGACATAGGCACCACCCAAAGTTGTGTAACTCCTGTATATTTAAAAGGTAGTATTCCAGAGGCAATGTCTCTGGTAAAAGATCTAAGAGAAAATTATGGCATATTCTGTTCTATTGTAGTTTATCCTGTAATTCCGAAAGGTTTAATCTTATTAAGGTTAATACCTACAGCAACTCACACATTGGAAGACGTTACCGAAACTCTTAATGCTTTTGATGCCATTAGAGACCGATTGAATAATGGAACTTATAAACGTTTATCTGCCGCGGTAATAGCTGCGATGGGTGAATAGTATGATCATAGAATAAAATCAGCCACTTTTTAGTGGCTTTTTTTATATCTGTTTGCGGTAGGTTTTTCTTCGTTTTACTACCACAGGATTAAAATGCTTCCATATTTTATGAATGGCTTCGTTGTCCTCTAATTCAGGAGTTCTATAACAGTTAATGATTCCTTTTCTTTTAAAAATATCATAATATTCGTTGAAGATAACTGCATGAACACCTTTGTTTTGATATTCCGGATGTACACCAATTAGGTAGAACACAACATCTTTACTATGTTTTTTGGCTTTCAGGATCTTTAAAAATCCAAATGGTAATAATTTACCTTTTATTTTCTGAAGAGCTTCTGCAAACCTTGGCAGCACGATGGCAAAGGCAATTAGCTCATCATTTTCATCAACAACAAATTTTATATATTCAGGATTAACAAAACTGATGAACTTCTTTTTAAAATACTGCTTTTGGATTTCTGTAATTTCAACGAAAGATGATAGTGCCGAATATGACTTATTGAACAGATCGAACATTTTATCGGCATAAGGCATTACTTCATTGGTTTTTTCAAATTTCAGTGCTCTTAATTTATAGCGTCTTTTAATGAGTTCCTGAGCTTTGAAGAAAGACTCCTTTTCAACATTAGAAAAAGGAAATTTACTTTCAGAATAAGATTTTTCCACTTTAAAACCATGAGCCTCATAATGTTTCTGATAATATGGATGATTGTACCAGGTTATCATATTACTTACCTGGTCAAATCCTTCAGTCATAACACCCACTTTATCCAGATTAGAAAATCCAACCGGTCCTTCACAATACTCCAGATCATTTTCCTTACCAATCTCCGCGACCCTGTCCAATAAGGCTTTTGAAACTTCCAGGTCGTCCTCAAAGTCAAACCAACCAAATCGCATTTTTCTTTGGTTTTGTTTTTTAACCTCAAGCCAGTTTATTATTGCGACGACTCTGCCAACAATTTCATTGTTTTTATAAGCCAGAAAAAATCTGGCTTCTGCATCTTTAAAAACAGGGTTTTCATTTTTGTCAAAAGTTTTTAATTCCTGGCTGGTAATAGGAGGGACCCAATATTTGGAGTTTTTGTATAACTTAAAAGGAAACTTTACAAATTTCTTTAAATCCTGCTTCGAATGTATTTCTTTAACTGATATCATAAAGATCAAAATGCTTAGTTTACAATCTCTTTATCTCTATGAAAATCAAATCGATAGGAGCCTCCAAAATTAACACTAAAAACAGAAGGCGTGTCCTTTGTATTGAATGTTAATGCAGTATCTAATTGAAAATTTCGGCTCCATAAATAGGCACCTCCAAATCGAAATAAATTATCTGCATAAATATCATTATCAATTCCTTGTGCCTCAGCAAATACTACCCATTTTTGATTGATTGCTTTTGTTAAGGTTAGTATATATTGAAATTCCGGATAATCTGTAGTGAATCGGTTATAAATAAAATTCATAACATAAACCCATCCTCCGGTAAAATTATTTTGAGTTGCCACCAGTACTTTTGGGCTAAATCCTTCAACACCAGCTCCTAAATACGGATTATCCTTGGTGTCAAAATTAGCCCCGCCATAAACAGCAACAGCAGGAATAAGTGATTTTAATTTAAAACCTCTATTCGCTTTCCAGCTGTAAACATTAGGTTTGCCATCGTCATTTTTGTACGGATCGTAAACCAGATAATTAACACCAATGGTAAAACTTTTGAAGTTACTTCGTTTGTTTTCACTGGCAATCGCTGAACGGTTATCTGTAAATGTATCGTTTTGATATGTGCCTTGTAAATTTAATTCTAATTGCTCCAGAAACAATCCATAGCGTGCTGCGAAATCTAATCCGAAGCCGGAAACCTCATTTTGTAAAGGCGTATGTTCTTCCTTTAATATATATGGACCTGCTTCAAACTGCAATACATTTGTTCCCACAGAAAATGCACTTCTGGAAACTCCCGGTCTGTTGGAATTTATAACATCAGTGTATTGGCTAAATGAGACTTGGGTCAAAAGTAAAAAAGAGATAAATACTATAATTTTTAGTGCTTTCATATAGGACAACTTTAATTTCAAATATAGAGATTTTATTATTTTTTTAAGACTTTAAGTCAGATTTTAAAAATTAAGAATTGTATTTTTGAGAAAATTATTTATTTATGCTACAATACGCATCTGTGACTGGTTTCTTAAGAACGATTTTAATTATATTATTAGTCTATTATGGCATAAAAGTTCTATCCAGAATATTGGCTCCCGTTTTTTTTAAATATGTCTCAAAAAAAGCAGAACAAAAATTTGGTCAGCAATTTGGTGATTTTCAAAGCAAAAGACCACCTGTAAAGGAAGGAGAGACTACCATAGATAAAATGCCAAAAACGAAAGCATCAAACAAAGATGTTGGGGAGTATGTAGATTACGAAGAAATTGATTAAATTTCTGAATTAATACCAATCATTTTAATGAAAGATTCCTTAAAAAGTTTTATCCCTTATATATTTGTTATTTTGGGATTTGCCGTCGCTTCTTTGGCATATTTTAATCCTGTTCTTCAGGGAAAGCAAATCTTTCAGAATGATATAAAGCACTATAAAGGAATGTCCAAACAACAAATGGACTTCAAGGAAAAGACTGGTGAGGAAACGTATTGGACAAATAGTGCTTTTGGAGGTATGCCAACATATCAGTTAGGAGCGAAATATCCTCATAACTATATTAAAAAATTAGATCTGGCTTTAAGGTTTTTGCCAAGGCCGGCGGATTATGTCTTTTTATATTTTGTGTCCTTTTTTATTTTACTACTTACTTTAAAGGTTGACTATAAATTAGCCGCTTTAGGGGCTTTAGCCTTTGGATTCTCGACATATTTGATCATAATCCTGGGCGTAGGCCATAATTCCAAAGCACATGCCATAGCATATATGCCATTGGTATTGAGCGGAATTGTACTGACATTCAGGAAGAAATATGTCTCCGGGTTTTTATTGACCTCAATTGCCATGGGTTTAGAACTCTGTGCCAACCATTATCAAATGACCTATTATCTACTGTTGTTGGTTATTGTCATGGGATTAGCATATGCTGTAGATGCATACAAAAAAACTGAGATTCCACATTTTATCAAATCTGTTGGTATTTTAATTATAGCTGTTGTTTTGGCTATAGGGTTAAATGCCACAAATATTCTGGCTACTCAGGAATATGTTAAAGAAAGCACACGAGGGCAATCTGAACTGACAATTAATCCTGATGGCACATTGAAGGAGGTATCAAAAGGATTAGATAAGGAGTATATTACAGAATACAGCTATGGAATTGTAGAAACATTTAATTTGTTTATTCCTCGGTTTATGGGAGGAGGTAATGCCGAAAATGTAGGTGAATCCTCCGAAACTTTTAAATTTTTTAGAAATTTAGGAGCATCTCCGGTTCAGGCATCACAGCAAGTTGAAAGAACACCCACTTATTGGGGAAAACAACCATATGTTGAAGCACCTGCATATATAGGGGCAGTTGTTATTTTCTTATTTGTTTTTGCTTTGATTTTAGTAAAAGGACGCTTAAGATGGTGGCTATTGGGAGGTACAGTCATGTCATTATTACTTTCTTATGGAAAGAATTTAGGTTTTTTAACGGATTTCTTTATTAATTATGTCCCATTATATAATAAGTTTAGAGCAGTTAGTTCCATACAGGTAATTTTGGAGCTTTGTGTACCCTTGTTAGCTGTATTTGGGTTGGTAAGGTTATTTAATGAACATGAGAGAGAAGAAAGCAAGCTTAAAGCCTTAAAACTTGCCGTAATTTTTACAGGAGGACTTTCACTTATTTTCATAGTATTCAAATCAGTATTATTTGATTTTAATGGTGTAAATGATGGGGCTTATGTTCAAATGTATGGCCAGCAATTTGTTAATGCGGTAAAAAAGGATAGAATGATGCTCTTTACTAACGACACGACAAGATCCTTGATATTGGTAATGCTTTCGGCAGGAATTATTTGGTTCTATTTAAAAAGAAAACTTTCAGAAAAGACTGTAATTTTAGTATTTGCAGTTTTAGTATTAATTGATTTGGTGGGAGTGAACAGGAGGTATGTAAATAATGATGATTTTGTTAGTAAACTTCAAATAAATACGCCATTTCAAGCCACTGAAGCCGATTTAGAAATAAAAAAAGACAAATCACATTATAAAGTTTTAGATCTAAGTGTGAATCCGTTTAACAGTGGTCGGGCATCATACTTTCATAATGCCTTTGGTGGCTACCACGCTGCTAAACCAAGACGTGTTCAAGATATAATGAGTTACCAGATTGGAAAGAATAATATGGAAGTTCTTAACATGATGAATGTGAAATATTTTATTCAGCCAAATCAGGAGGGTCAGCTTGTTGCAAATCAAAACCCTTATGCGAACGGAAATGCATGGTTCATTAAAAATTTGATTAAGGTCAAATCGGTTGATGAAGAAATGCAGGCTCTGGATAGTTTAGACACCAAAAATGAAGCCATTTATTACTTGCCTGAAAATTCTAAAACAATACCAAAAAACACATTTAATGTGGACTCAACATCGTCGATAAAGCTGCTTTCGATTAAACCAAATTATTTGGAATACGAATCGAACAATCCAAATGATGGATTCGCAATATTTTCTGAAAATTATTATAAAGATGGGTGGAATGCTTATGTTGATGGAATTGAAAAGCCACATTACAGGGTCAATTATTTATTAAGAGGTATGCCTATAGAATCTGGCCCCCACAAAATCGAGTTTAAGTTTGAACCTAAAGTCGTAATAACAGGCAGCAAAATTTCATTAGCAAGTTCACTGCTTCTAGGATTTTTAATAATTGGAGGTTTGTTCTTTGAGATAAAAAAGAATTCAAAAAGTGCATGAAATGAGCCATAATTTAAAGGCTAAATAATTCTAAAATGAAATATTGGAGAATTATATCTGAGATTCAAATCCAATGCAATATGAGTAGATGAAAAAAGCCCTCATTATATCATATTATTGGCCACCGGCAGGCGGACCCGGAGTTCAACGCTGGTTGAAGTTTGTTAAATACCTCCCGGAATTCAATATAGAGCCCATTGTTTATATTCCTGAAAATCCAAATTATCCAATAATAGATGATAGCCTTTCCCATGAGATACCAAAAAATTTAACCATTTTAAAACAACCAATAAAAGAACCTTACAGGTTCGCGAGATTACTGACTAAAAAAGATTCCAATAGATTAAGCAAAGGGATTATTCACAAGCCAAAAAGTCAATCTTTGATTGAAAAGTTTTTATTATTTATTAGAGGTAATTTTTTCATTCCTGATGCCAGAGTAAAATGGGTAAAGCCATCGGTAGATTTTTTGTCTAAATATATCGCAGAAAATGAAATTGAAACAGTTATTACAACAGGTCCGCCACACAGTTTACATTTAATTGGGATGCAATTGAAAAGGGATTTAGGAGTGAAGTGGTTAGCTGATTTTAGAGATCCCTGGACGACAATTGGTTATCATAAACATTTAAGGCTTTCTTCTGCGTCGGTCAGGAAACATAAACAATATGAACTAGAGGTTTTACAGAATGCCGACGAGATCGTAACTACAAGTTTTACTACAAGTAAAGAATTTCAAAATACTGTAAATAAGGATATTAAAACCATAACAAACGGCTTTGATGATCAGGATTTAGTAAGTGTTAAATTGGATACTAAATTCTCTTTTTCTCATATTGGATCACTTTTGTCTGAAAGAAATCCAGAAGTTCTTTGGAGAGTTCTTAAAGAGTTAATAAAAGAAAACGATGACTTTAAACAGGCATTTCAATTGAATTTAATTGGAATTGTAAGTGATAATGTTCTTGAGAGTATTAAAAACCATCAACTTAATGATTATTTGAACCTGATAGGATATGTTACTCACAAGGAGGCGATAAAGTATCAGAAAAAATCTCAAGTATTACTGCTAATTGAAATAAATTCCGATGATACTAAATGCATCATTCCGGGAAAATTGTTTGAATATATGGCTTCAGAACGACCTATAATTGCTTTGGGACCAACAGGATCTGATGTTGAATCAATCATACTTTCGACCAATACGGGAAATTATTTTAGTTATAATGATTATGATGCTTTAAAAGCATTAATTTTAAAACATTTTGCAGACTATCAGAAAGGCTCTTTAAAAACCCGACCCATTGGTTTGCAAAAGTATCACAGGAAGCAACTAACCAAGCAACTATCCGAATTAATATAAATGGGAATAATTAAAAATCAATCGTTTAAAAACACCATTACTACTTACATTGGCTTTGGTATAGGAGCGATAAATACTTTATTCCTTTACACAAACTTCATGTCTGACACCTATTATGGGTTGATTGGATTTATTTTGTCGACAGCAAATATCATGATGCCTTTAATGGCTTTTGGAACTCAAAATACCTTAATTAAATTTTATTCAACGTATAAGACACGAAACAGCATGAATAGTTTTTTAACTCTTATGTTGTTTCTGCCTTTATTGCTTATCATCCCTATAGGGCTTATTGGTTACTATGCTTTTGATGTAATAAGTGGATTGCTATCCCAAAAGAATCCTATAATAAGTGATTATATATGGCTTATTTATATTTCGGCAATAGCGTTTGCTTATTTTGAGATCTTCTATTCATGGACCAAGGTCCAAATGCAAAGTGTATTTGGCAATTTTATGAAAGAGGTTTTTCATAGAGTAGGAGTTATGGTTCTGTTGTTCTGTTTATATTTTGAGATGTTAACTATTGATGAATTCATATATTCTGTCGTTGGCGTATATATTTTAAGAATGATCGTAATGAAACTGTATGCTTATTATATAAGAAGACCAGTATTTAGATTCGATAGAATTCCTAATATTAAGGAGGTACTTAAGTACACCTCATTGATCATCGTTGCAGGGTCCATTGCGAATATCATTCTGGAGTTAGATAAATTTATGATTGGTGAGTTAATTGAAATTGAAAATGTTGCCTATTATGGAGTTGCTATTTACATTGCCAGCGTTATAAGCGTGCCTTCAAGGTCCATGTATCAAATTACAAATCCCATTACTGCAAAACTACTTAATGATAACAATTTGAGCGGATTAAAAGAGCTTTACCAAAAAAGTTCTTTAAGCTTATTTATTATTGGAGGTCTAATATTTCTGCTTATCGTTGTTAATTTAAACGAACTATATAGAATTATTCCTGAAGAATTTGGCGCCGGGTTTTTAATCGTATTTTTAGTTGGTCTGGCTAAGCTTTATGATGATCTCATGGGCAACAATAATGCTATTTTATTTAATAGTGGATATTATAGAATTGTTTTGGTTTTAGGCATGTTGCTGGCTTTTTTAGCTATCGTGTTAAATATTGTTCTTATTCCAAAATATGGAATTAATGGAGCAGCTTTTGCAACATTTTTATCCATTTTTATTTATAATACAGCCAAGTTAGTTTATGTTAAACAAAAACTTGATCTGCATCCGTTTACAATAAAAACATTTATGACCTTTTTGCTTGTTGCTTTTATGATTGCAGCTTTTTATTATTGGGATTTTCTTTTCCACCCAATAATTAACATTGGACTAAAGAGTGCCATAGTCGTAGTTATATATACCTTTGTTGTGTATAAGTATAATTTTTCTGAAGACATTACTGCAATAATTAAAAAATTCTTCAAATTGTCGTAAAATCAGATCGAGTGAAAACAAGATCTTACTCATAGAAAAGGAAAATCCCACGTGGTGCTTTGAGGCATACTGCACGTGGGACTTTCAACTAACCAACCAAAAAAATTACTTTAAATTCTTTTTGCTCTTGAGCTATTACTTTTTTTAGAAGGCGATCTGCTGGTTGTTGATGGTCTCCTTGTTTGTTGTTTTTTTACTGTCGTTCTTTTAGGCGCGCTTCTCTGAGAACTTACCTTAGGCCTGGGTGAACTAGTTCTAGGTTTAGTTACTCTAGGCTTAGGGGAACTTGTTCTTGGTTTTACACTTGAATTGTTTCTAGGCCTGGGCGTACTTACTGAATTGCTTTTTGGCCTGGGTGAACTGTTTCTTGGCTTTACTGTGCCGCTATTATTTCTAGGTCTTGGACTCTCGACTGTATTACCTTGAGTTCGTGGTCTAGGCGAGTTGTTTCTAGGCGTAACAGTACCATTATTTGTTCTTGTTCTAGGTGTACTTATTGTATTCCCGTTGTTTCTTCTAGGCGTGTTTGACCTTGGGCTTACGGCACTAGTATTACGTCTTGGTGTGTTGGAAGCCAAGTCCCCTTTATCTCTTTTAGGTCTGCTATTATCTCTTACAGTTGCTAAGCTTCTGTTAGGCTTTATTGTATTTCCTCTACGGCTGGCAACTGCTGTTGTACGTCTGTAGTTATTATAATAGGGTTGTGTGTATGCATATCTTACAGGAGTATAATATTGTCTGTAAGGCCTGTTAAATACGACACAGAAATTTACTGAAGGAACAACATAATAATTATGCCAAGGACGATAAACATAGTATCTGTTCCAGGAGTTTATGTAACCTGTACAATGTGAGAACCTGTTATATCTGTTATAATGTATATAAAGACCTCCCACACGGGCAATACGACCATAACTGTTATAGTTTATACGTACATTTCCGGCTTGTATAATACGACCGTAATAGTCGTAATAAATAGGAACGTTCTCTATCTGGATTATTGCTCCGTAGTCATCATACTGCACATAGGCACCATAGTCATAACCAGAATTAAAACTGATGCTTACACCATTCCCATAATATCCGGCGTTAACATTAGGTCCGTAATTAGACATAAAAAAATCGAATTGACCATCTGGGAAGACAGAGAATTCTATTCCTTCTTCTACAAATATGAAAGCCTTACCATTGTAACCTCTAACATAAGTGTCAGCAGATGAATTAACTTCTAAACTCTTGGTGGTTGTTGCCTGTACTGTCACTCCTATCAGAAGTAGAGCAGATAAAAATAAAGTAATACGTTTCATAATTGTGTGGTGTTAAATATTATACAATTACTTGAATACAACCATCGTGCCAAAAAGTGTTTGTAATATGTATATAAATGAATATCAACACTTTATAAATTATGAAAATGTTAATAACATTTACACATAATTAAGAAGATATATACTAATTTTGATAGAATTAATCATCACAAAAGTGAAGGTTCAAAGTATTTATTAATATTATTCTATGATAAATCTATTAGATGGTGTCAAAACTGCCGAAATAAAAATTGCTAAAGAAGTAAGCAGTCTTAGTGAAATGGTTAAGGATTCAACGCTTTCAATGGTTGATAGAATTGAATCATATGAAGATATCATAAGTATCGAAATAGGAGATACTTCCTTAAACAGAGCCAGAAACCTTGAAAGGGAATTCAGTGTAAAACAGTTGTACATTAAATATGAAGGGGAGAACCCTTCAGGAACACAAAAAGACAGAATCGCATTTGCACAGGTTCACGATGCGTTTAGAAGAGGCTTTAATATTATTTCATTGGCCACCTGTGGCAATTATGGAGTCGCAGTATCCTATGCCGCGTTTTTAGCCGGATTAGAGTGTAAGATCTTTATCCCGGAGTCTTATCATACCGAAAGGATCAAAGAAATGCAAAACTTTAATGCTCAGATCATCAGGTTGCCCGGAACTTATGAGGATACGGTAATGGAATCCAGTAAAATTGCAAATGAAAATGAATGGTATGATGCAAACCCCGGAGGCGTAAATACTCCATTGCAAATATCAGCTTATGCTGAGATTGCTAATGAAATTTACGATCAGTTAAGAGATGCTCCTAAATATATTGCTGCTCCAGTGTCAAACGGTACATTATTAGCCGGTGTTTACAGAGGCTTTGTAAGTCTTCACAAAAGAGGTAGAACATCAAGAATACCAAAATTCATTGCAGGATCTTCGGCATATAAGAATCCAATTATTTCATCCTTTAAAGCTGGACTAGATAGTTGTAAGGACATAGATCCTAAACAAATAAAGGAGACTTCCATAAACGAACCATTGATCAACTGGCATAGTTTTGACGGGAATGAAGCCTTATATGCAATCCAACAAACAGAAGGAGAAGCTCATCATATTAGTGATAAAAAGATGTTGGAAATGAGCAGATATCTGCATAAAAAAGAAGGTTACAGAATTTTACCTGCTTCAACTGCCGGATTAATAGCTTTACTCAATATTCACCAAAAAAAGGAACTAATTAACGATAGGTACGTTGCAATACTTACCGGTAGATATTAAAAAAATGAAAAAAACAATCGACGGAAAAGCATTGGTATATGCTGATGGTGCTTACAATACGCCTAACGGAAAAACAGCACATGGTTTAGTGAGATTTACAGAACGCTACGAAATAGTTGGTGTTATAGATCATAGGTATGCAGGACAGGATGCGGGAATGGTTTTAGATAATAAGAACTATAATATTCCTATGTTTAAAGATTTTAGTGAAGCCATTCAAAAATTAGGTGATAAAAACAAACCAAAGACTTTAGTAATAGGTTTAGCACCAGATGGCGGACGGTTACCTAGGGAAGCAAAAGGAATCATAAAACAGGCATTGGAGATGGGTATGAATGTAGACAGTGGTTTGCATGATTTTTTGTACAAAGATGAAGAATTGATGACGATTGCAAAGCGAAATAAATGCAGAGTCAGAGACATTCGCAAAACACCGGATCGTGATGAACTTCATTTTTTTACAGGAAAAATTGAAGAAGTTGACTGTTTGAAAATTGCTATTCTAGGCACCGATTCGGCTATAGGAAAAAGGACAACTGCATGGATAATCGTACATGCGTTCCGAAAAGCCGGATTAAAAGCGGAAATGGTTGGAACCGGTCAAACTGCCTATATGCAGGGAGCTAAATATTCAATGGTTATGGACAGTTGTATCAACGATTTTGTTTCAGGAGAAATTGAACACGCAACCCATGAAGCCTGGAAAAATGAATCGCCAGACCTAATTGTCGTCGAAGGGCAGGGTAGTTTAATGAATCCTGCCTATCCTGGAGGTTTCGAGATTC
>CBDUIO010000034.1:0-13817 GCA_965367355.1 uncultured Flavobacteriaceae bacterium | reverse complement strand
GATCAAGCGGATGTTGATGGAGATGGCATAGGAGATACTTGTGATCCAGATATTGACAACGATGGTGTCTTAAACGAAGTTGACAATTGTGCATACAATGCTAATTCAGATCAATCTGATATTGATGAAGATGGATTTGGTGATGCCTGTGATCCTGATATAGATAACGATACTATTTTAAATGATGATGATAATTGTCCGGAAACACCTAATGAGAATCAATCAGATGTCGATAGAAATGGAATTGGTGATGTTTGTGACGGCTTAATCATTAATGATGTATTGACACCTAACAACGATGGGTTCAACGATACATGGTCAATAGTTAATATTGAGAGATTCCAGGATGCAAAGTTACATGTCTATAACAGATGGGGTAATGAAGTATTCTCGGCAGTTAATTATAATAATGACTGGAACGGTACTGCAGTGTCTAGTGGAAATGCATTGCCTGCAGGTTCTTATTTCTACCAGATCGATCAATTTGGTGATGGAACCGTAATATTAACTGGTTGGATATATATAACTTATTAGTAGCATATAATAACTTAATGAAAATTTACAAAATGAAATATTTTAAAAACACCTTAACAATAGTTACATTTTTATTGATTGGGACTTTATATGCTCAACAAGAACCTAACTATTCTTTATATAGATACTCAATGAACGTGATTAATCCGGCTTACGCAGGAGCAGATGGGAGCACTAGTTTAACAGCAAACTTAAGGAGTCAATGGGTCAATGTTGAAGGAGCTCCGGAAACACAAAGTTTCTTTTTTGCTAAGCCATTAGGAAAAAGAGTTGGAATTGGGGCCTCGGTGGTCAATGATAAAGTCTTTGTGGAAAACAGAACAAGTCTTAGTATTGATTTCTCTTATATGGTTCCAATGTCTAACGAGACTAAGTTATTCTTAGGCCTTAAAGCGGGGGGAAGCACCTATGACGTAGATCGTGGAAAGTTGTCTAATTACCCTATTTTTCCGGGTGACCCTGCTTTGGATAATATTGATACTGGTTTTAATCCAAATGTTGGAGTTGGTGGTTATTTAATGAATGAAAAGTATTTCATTTCATTATCTATGCCTACACTTTTATTAAGCCAAAGTATTAATAACAAGGATGGAAGAGTGACTTACGCAACAGATAAAACACATGTTTATTTATCTGGAGGTTATAATTTTACATTAAGTGATAGTGTCGAATTTTTACCTTACACCATGGTGCGATATGTAGGAGGATCACCTTTATCTGTTGATATAAATGCAAGTTTCCGTTTCTATTCAAAACTGGAACTGGGAGCTTCCTACAGTACAGATAAGGCATTAACAGGGTTATTTGTTGTTGATCTTGCAGACTGGGCAAAAATAGGATATGCTTATCAAGGAAGTACAAGAAGTGAGGTTTCAGGCGTTAGCAATGGAACTCATGAAATTTTATTCAGGTTGAACTTCAACTAATAACTTCTAAATCATAATAAAAAGGGCTGTTTACAGCCCTTTTTTTATTACTTCCCATTATAGTCATTCATTGTATTATTTATTCCGGCTGTACCAAATGACTTAATTACTTCACCACAAAGATCTAATCTTTCCTTTAACTTTTCTTTTTCATCATCATTCCAGTGACTTAACACAAAATCCACTTGTCGGCCTTTGCCAAATGTGTCACCAATACCAAACCTAAATCTATTGTATTGTGTAGTCCCTAATTTTTCCTGGATGTCCTTTAATCCGTTATGACCACCATCACTGCCTTTGGTTTTTATCCGGATGCTGCCAAATGGCAGATTCAGGTCATCTGTTATAACTAGAAGATTCTCTAGCGGGATTTTTTCTTTTGTTAACCAATATAAAACAGATTTTCCGCTTAAATTCATATAGGTGCTTGGTTTAAGCAAAATAAAGAGGCGTCCCTTAAATTTATATGTAGTGATGTCACCTAATTTATTAGTTTCAAAAGTTAAACTCTCTTTAAGGGCAAAATTATCTAATATGCTAAATCCAATGTTATGGCGAGTATTTTGATACTTATCGCCAATGTTTCCTAAACCTACAATTAAATATTTTTTCATTGGTTCTGCCTGTTCAATGTTAGCTGACGACTTTTTGAGTTTGAATAAGTTGATCAAAAACTTAAACATATTGGCTGTTTTTTGTAAAAATAAAAAAGCATCCTGAATAAACAGAATGCTTTTCAATATTAATAAATATGATTATTTATTCCTTTGCAGTTTCTTCTGCTGGTGCGTCTCCGCCAGAAGCTTCAGTTCCTCCTTCTGCTGTTGCTTCTTCTCCTTCAACTCCTTCTTCTTCCTCTTCTTCATCAATTTCATCAACAATAGCAGCTCTTGCTGTTCTTACTTGACAAACAACGGTATTATCAGGATGCATTATTGTGAACGCGTCGTTTTCAAAATCAGTAACATAAAGTTTGCTTCCAATTTTTAGAGGCGTAATATCAGCTTCAATATAGTCTGGTAAATTACCCGGTAAGGCTTTTATTCTCAACTTACGTTGATTTCTACGTAAAACTCCACCGTTTTTAACTCCTTTAGAAACTCCAACAAAATGTACCGGAATTTCCATCATAATTTCTTTATCATCAAATAATTGATAAAAATCTATATGCAGAATTCTATCTGTCACAGGATGATATTGTATGTCTTGTAAAATGGCGTGATAAGATTCGCCATTATCTAAAGCAATCACAGCTGTATGCGCATTAGGCGTATAAACCAGTTTTGAGAATGCTAATTCTGGGGCAGAGAAATGCATTGGTTTATCTCCTCCGTATAATACGCAAGGAACCTGACCAGCATTACGTAAGGCTTTTGTTGCTTTCTTGCCCACGCTTTCTCTTTGAGATCCATTGATTGTAATTGATTTCATTTTTGAGTTTTAATTAATTATTTACATTATAAATTTTGAACTAATTGAAGTATTATTGTGCACCCTATGCATTACATCCGCAAATAAATCGGCACATGTCAATACTTTAATTTTATCGTTTTCCTGAGATAGAGGAATGGAATCTGTGACAATTAATTCCTCCAACTTAGAATTTGTTATTTTTTCATAAGAATTTCCCGAAAGAATAGGATGCGTGCATATGGCCCGAACACTTACAGCTCCTCTTTCAATCATTAAATCTGCAGCCTTTGTTAGAGTTCCAGCAGTATCAACCATATCATCAACCAATACAACATTTTTCCCTTTCACATCACCAATTAGCTCCATATGTGAGATTATATTTGCCTTTGCTCTTTGTTTGTAGCAAATTACAACATCACATTCCAAAGCTTTGGAGTAAGCATATGCTCTTTTTGATCCTCCCATATCTGGAGAAGCAATTGTTAAATTGTCCAGGTTTAAATTTTTGAGATGGGGTAAGAATATTGTTGATGCATAGAGGTGATCCACAGGTTTTTCAAAAAATCCTTGAATTTGATCTGCATGCAAATCCATTGTTATAATTCTTGTGGCTCCGGCTGCTTCCAGCATTTTAGCCACTAATTTAGCAGCTATTGGAACTCTTGGTTTGTCTTTTCTGTCTTGTCTTGCCCATCCAAAATATGGCAATACGGCAGTGATATGTCTTGCGGATGCCCTTTTTGCGGCATCTAGCATTAATAACATTTCCATTAGATTTTCGGGGCCGGGATTTGTAGAACCAATTATAAAGATTCTGGTGCCTCGAATGGATTCTTCGTAACAAGGTTGAAACTCTCCATCATTATATCTGGAAGTAATTACTTTACCAAGTCGCGTACCGTAGGACTCTGCTATTCTTTGAGCAAGTTCTGCACTCTGTGAGCAAGGAAAAATTTTAGCTTCCGGTTTTTGGAAAGACATTGTTAATTAATGATTTAGCTGCTTTTTAAGCTACCGCTTGTTAAAATGAGTGCAAATTTAGGAATTTATTTCAACAGAAAAAGTATAATACCTAGTATTTTTGCTGGATTTAAACAAAATATTTATAATTTTGCATTCCTAATTTGCTCAAGTGGCGGAATTGGTAGACGCGCTGGATTCAAAATCCAGTTTCTTCGGAAGTGTGGGTTCGATTCCCACCTTGAGTACAGATTATCATAATAAAAGCCTTATTTACAGTTATTTGTAGATGAGGTTTTTTAATTTGTACCAGTATTTAACGTTGCAAATACCAGTTCGCGATTTTCAATTTTCATTTTGTAAACTACCGGAATTGTTTGAAACTTTACAAAAAAATGAGGTAAGGTATCTATCCCTTTTATTCGATTGATATTCTTTAATTTACAGTTACCAATAGTATCCATTTTTCTTGTGGTTACCCATACCATGAATTCACTAAAGTCTTTTAATTCGGCATCTTGAACTACAATGTCCGGCCCGGCAGATAACTCCAAAGTTGGTGTGCTTGTTAATTCACCAGATTTTTCAACAGTTGTTTCTGTTTTTATTTCTTTTAGTTCACCTGAAGATTTACAGGACTGGAAATTAAACAACAGCATTATTATTCCAAACCCTAAGATTAGGTTGTAAGCGACCCTGTTATTATTCATAAGAAAAATTGAATCAAATATTGATTATAGCACAGCATAAAGATATAAATAAATTTTGTTCAACTTGCACATATAATTAAGCATATCAAAAAAACAAATAATACAATTTAAGGATTCATCTGATTGAATTTATTTAAAAGACATTATGTTAACCTTAAATTTTCTAAATTTATATACTTTCTTAAAACTTCTAAATTAAATGACAGACCTAGAAATTGCCAAAAAAGTAAATCTGAAAAATATTGCGCAAATTGCCGCTAAAATTGACTTGAATTCAGAAGACATTGAATTGTACGGTAACTACAAAGCTAAAATACCATTGTCAAAAATTGATCTTAAAAAGGCCGGCAAAAGTAATCTGATATTAGTAACAGCTATTTCGCCAACTCCAGCAGGAGAAGGAAAAACAACCATGTCAATTGGCCTGTCAGAAGGGCTAAACCAATTGGGCAAGAAATCTATTGTAGTTTTACGAGAACCGTCATTGGGTCCCGTATTTGGTATAAAAGGAGGAGCTACGGGAGGTGGTTACTCACAGGTACTACCTATGGAAGATATCAACCTTCATTTTACAGGTGATTTTTCGGCCATTGAAAAAGCCCATAATTTGCTGTCAGCAGTAATAGATAATAATGTTCAAAGCAAAACCAATTCTTTGGGAATTGATCCCAGAACTGTAGGATGGAAGCGGGTAATGGATATGAATGACAGATCTTTAAGACACATTATTGTTGGCTTGGGAGGAACTGGATCCGGAATTCCAAGAGAAACTGGATTTGATATCACAGCAGCCTCAGAGATCATGGCTATTTTATGTCTGTGTGATGATCTTTTGGACCTAAAAAAGAGATTGGGAAATATTTTTATAGGCTATACTTTTGCTAATAAACCGGTTTTTGCCAGAGACCTGAAAGTTGAAGGAGCTATGGCAGCTTTGCTTAAAGATGCTATCAAACCAAATCTTGTACAAACCATTGAAGGGAATCCGGCAATTATTCATGGAGGACCTTTTGCCAATATTGCGCAGGGGACGAATACAGTTATTGCGACTAGAATGGGAATGACTCTGGCCGATTATACAGTGACGGAAGCTGGTTTTGGTGCCGATTTGGGTGCTGAAAAATTTTTGGATATTAAATGTCAAAGTGCGGGATTAAGCCCAAAAGCTGTTGTAATAACAACAACAATTAGAGCGCTTAAATATCATGGGGGAATAGACCTAAAGTCGTTGACAGAACCAAACACAGAAGCACTTATCAAAGGATTGCCAAATTTGGAAAAACATCTTGAAAATATTAAATATTTTGGCTTAACGCCTGTGGTCGCGATAAACAGATTTATTTCTGATTCTGATGAGGAAATAGAAATCATTAAAGAATTTGCAAAAAGTAATAACGTTAGAGTAGCCTTGGCAGAAGTCTGGGAAAAAGGAGGAAAAGGTGCCTTAGAATTAGCAAAACAAGTTATTGAAATAGTTGAAGAAGGATCTTCAAAATTCAAACCTCTATACAACTGGAATTTAGATGTAAAATCAAAAATCTCCAAAATTGCCAAAACAATTTATGGTGCAGAAGAAGTAGAATACTCTGTGTTGGCAAAACGAAATTTAAAAACAATTACGAATTTGGGGCTCGACCATTTGCCTGTTTGTATTGCAAAAACTCAAAAATCATTGTCAGATGATCCGGGTCTTTTAGGAAGACCAAAAGATTTTATTATTACTATACGTGAAATCGAAATTGCCGCAGGAGCAGGTTTTCTAATTCCAATTTCAGGCGATATTATGAGAATGCCGGGTCTTCCCGGGCATCCAGCTTCAGAAAATATTAACATCGATAAAGATGGTAATATCACTGGTTTATTTTAAATTAGTAGAAATTGTTGTTTTTCAATAACTTAAAATTATGGCGAATAGAAATTACGAAGGGAAACGCTTTGAGCTTGATTCCAGCGCCAAAATTATTGATGCGCTAACAATAGAGGAAGCTTTACAGATCAATATCAATAACAGTCCCTTTACAGTAACAATGAGAACTCCAGGTGAGGATGTAAGCCTGGTAAGGGGATTGCTTCATTCTGAAGGCATAATCAATGATGAAAATTTTTTACCGGATATTGTCTTAAAAAAAGAGAATGAGAAAGGAATTGTGACTATTGTTAATGTAATGATTCCGGAGGAAAAACTAGGTGAAGGCTATTCGAACAGCAGAAGTTTATTATCCATTTCTTCCTGCGGGATTTGCGGGAAAACAGAATTGGGAGATCTTGCGTTTATTGGAAAAACAATAGATGATGATAAGAAAATAGAAATCGGGTTAATTGATGAGTTATTCAAAAAAATGAATAAACATCAGCACGATTTTAAAAAATCAGGAGGAACTCATGCTGCGGCCTCGTTTACTTTGAATGGTGAATTGTTGTATTCTATGGAGGATATTGGCAGACATAATGCTGTGGATAAGGTCGTTGGGAAATTGATCACTCAAAATGATTTACAAAAGGCAAAAATAATAACTGTGAGTGGTCGAGTATCATATGAGATCGTCATTAAGTGTTTTAAAGCCAGAATACCGTTTTTAGCAGCTGTTTCAGCGCCTTCCTCTTTGGCTGTTGATTACGCCAAAGAATTGGGAATTACACTTTTTGCTTTTTGCAGAGATGGCAGGGCAACCTGTTATTCTAATCCTCAACGTATAAAATATTCCAGGTCAAATAAAAAAGTAGGTTAGATTCATGTCGGAAAATTTAAGTGAATTATTAGGAAGAAAAGGAATTGACCACAATTTATTTAATAAATTGGGTAAACTCAGCATACCCGATGATTCTCCATCTGAAACCGAAATGGAAAAACTGGCGGAAGAATTCTTAATAGGAAAAGCAAATGTTTATGGTACAGCCAGTTTTTACGATTTTCTCAAACCTGAAAATAAAGGTAAAAAAGTATATGTATGCAATGGAGCGGCTTGCACATGTGCCGGCACTCAGGACAGTGTAATTGACACATTGAAAACCCATTTCAAGGCAGATGAAATTGGCCATATGACATGCCTGGGTAGGTGTTATGAGAATGCTGCTTTTCATTTGAAAGGTAAAAACTATTCCGGTGAATCTATTAATTCAATTGATGAGATATTAAAATCTAATAAACAATTCAAACCGGATAATTATAAAATAAAGGCCTTAGGTGATTCTATTTTAACAAAGGAATTTACCGGTATTGCGGACTATTATATTCCATTTTTAGAAGCTCTAAAATCAGATTCTATTAAGGTACTCGAAGAGATAAAAACATCAAATTTAAGAGGTCGGGGAGGCGCAGGTTTCCCAATGGGATTAAAACTGGAATCCTGCAGGAATACGGAAAACAAAACTAAATTTATTATTTGTAATGCCGATGAAGGTGATCCAGGAGCATATTCAGATAGATATTTACTTGAAAAGCAACCGCATTCAGTGCTCTTTGGGATGTTAATTTCAGGATATGTTACAAAAGCAAGTCATGGAATTATCTATATAAGAGCCGAATATCCGGAATCTGTTAAAATTGTTCAAGATGCGATTGATGAACTTCGATTAGAAGGTCTGCTCGGTGAAAATATTGCCGGAAGTTCATTTAATTTTGATCTAAAGATCATTCAGGCGCAAGGGTCTTACATCTGTGGCGAAGAAACGGCTTTAATAAATTCTATTGAAGGCCAACGCCCGGAAATTAGGGTTAGGCCACCTTATCCCGCACAAAAAGGACTGTTTAACAAACCTACAGTAGTCAATAATGTAGAGACTTTAGCAGCATTACATTTTATTATTTCAAATGGAGGAAAAGCCTGGAAGAATATTGGTACGGAAAGATCATCTGGAACTAAACTGATTTGTTTGGATAGCTTCTTCAAAAATCCGGGTTTGTATGAGGTTGAAATGGGTACTGCATTATCTGCAGTTGTGAATGATTTGGGAGGAGGATTCAAAACACCTGTCAAGGCAATGCAAATAGGTGGCCCGTTAGGAGGTTTGGTTCCATTCTCAAAAATTAATGATCTGACTGTTGATTTTGAGTCGTTCTCAAAAGAAGGGTTTTTATTGGGGCATGCATCTGTTATATGTATTCCTCAGGATTTTCCAATCATAAAGTTTATAGAACATTTGTTTGATTTTGCTTCTTATGAAAGTTGTGGAAAATGTTTTCCTTGTAGATTGGGCACTAAACGCGGACAGGAATTATCGGAAAAAGCAATGAATTCTAATTATAAAATTGACAGGCAGTTGTTTAATGATCTGTTGACCACGCTTGAAAAAGGTTCTTTATGCGCTCATGGAGGCGGAATACCATTGCCAATAAGAAATGCGTTACAATATTTTGATGATGAATTAAAACAATACTTTAATTAATTCTGTGTATGATGAAAACGGCATTTATAGATAATCAGGCATATAACCTTAATGAGGGAGAAACTATTTTATCCTTTATAAGACGATATAAAGAGAATTCCTTAGTGCCTACATTATGTGATGCGCCTAATTTAGATCCTTTTGGCTCGTGCAGAGTTTGTAGTGTTGAAGTTGCCAATCAGGAAGGTGGGCCTGTTAAAACAGTAGCCTCATGTCACACTTCGGTTTCAGAAGGTCAATATATCTATACAAATAGTCCCTCGATAAAGGCATTGCGGAAAAATATCATAGAGCTGGTTTTGACTGACCATCCTCTGGATTGTCTCACTTGTGAAGTCAATGGAAACTGCGAATTACAAACTGTCGCCGCTCAGGTGGGAATTAGGGAAGTGAGGTATCCCAAAGGTGATGATCATTTATTCAGATTGAAAGATTTAAGTCATCCTTATATGACTTCAGATCTGTCAAAATGCATCAATTGCTATAGATGTGTGCGAGCATGCGATGAGGTGCAGGGAGAATTTGTCTTGAGTATGTCTGGCAGAGGATTTGATTCACATATCATTAAAGGGATGAATGAATCTTTTATTGATTCAGACTGCGTGAGTTGCGGTGCGTGTTCTCAAGCTTGTCCTACATCGGCTATTTCAGATATTTTTCAGTCAAAGGCTATTCAGGCAACAGACAAAACACGAACTATTTGCACCTATTGTGGCGTAGGCTGTAATCTTGAAGTTTCAACCAGTAACGGTGAAATATTAAGCATTCAGGCACCTTATGATGCAGAAGTTAATCAGGGTCACACCTGCTTAAAAGGACGCTATGCGTTTAAATTCTATGATCATCCTGATCGATTGAATTCTCCAATGATCAAAAAAAATGGGCAATTTGAGAAAGTTAGCTGGGATGAAGTCTATGATTACATCAGCGAAAAATTCAAGTATTATAAAAATGAATTTGGGCCCGATTCATTGGCAGGTATTTCATCTTCCCGATGCACGAATGAAGAGAATTATTTGATGCAGAAATTCTTTAGAGCTGTAATAAACACAAATAATATAGATGGTTGTGCACGTGTTTGTCATTCACCAACTGCTTTAGGCATGCAACGTACATACGGAACCGGTGCGGCAACCAATTCAATAGACGATCTTAAGGACACGAATTGCATAATGGTTATTGGAGCCAATCCAACAGATGCACACCCTGTAACAGGTGCAAAGTTGAAACAGTTTGCAATGAAATCTGATAATGTGTCCATAGTTATTGATCCGCGCAGAACAGAATTAGCAAAATATGCAACACATCATTTAGCCTTAAGACCGGGAACAAATGTTGCCGTGCTTAATATGATGATGTATTTTATTATTGCTGAAGGTTTGGTAGATGATAATTTCATTAAAAACAGAACCGAAGGTTATGAAGATTTTAAAAAGGAGCTGTTAACTATCAATTTAACTGAATTAGAAAAAGTTTCAGGAGTAAACAGGGAAGATGTTCGTGAGGCAGCAATTGCTTATGCAACGGCTCCAAATGCTATGTCTTTTCATGGATTAGGTGTTACCGAACATTCACAGGGAACGTTCACCGTTATGCAGATAGCCGACTTAGCAATGATGACCGGAAACATAGGAAGAAGAGGCGTAGGGGTGAATCCGTTACGAGGACAAAATAATGTTCAGGGATCGGCAGATATGGGAGTACAGCCACATCAGGGAGCTGGGTATCTGGATGTGACCAATGATGAAGTCAATAAGAAATATAATGAGTTTTATGGCGTTGAGGTGCCAAAACATATTGGTTATAAAATCCCTGAAATGTTTGATGCTGCATTAAAAGGAAAGCTTAAAGCAATTTGGATCATTGGTGAAGATGTCGTTCAAACCGATCCGAACACACAAAAAGTTATAAAAGCTATAGAGGCCACAGAGTTGGTCATAGTACAGGAATTATTTATGACCGAAACTGCCAAATATGCTGACGTCATCCTGCCTGGAGCTTCATTCCTGGAAAAAAGCGGTACGTTCACAAATGGAGAAAGACGTGTGCAGGCTGTCCGACAAGTTGTTAAACCAATAGAAGGCTCAAAACCTGATGGTCAGATCATAGTAGATATTATGAACAGAATGGGTTACAGCCAACCAGATTATACGCCTGATGGCATGCTGGATGAGATCTCTCAAATTGTACCATTCTTTGCCGGAATCAAATGGGAACGCTTAGGCAAAAACGGGTTGCAATGGCCTGTTGCACTCGATGGAACTGATACCAAAATTTTACATCAAAAAGATTTCAAACGCGGGAAAGGTAAATTTGAATTCAATGCATGGGAAGAGACCATGGAACTGACAGAACACGCTAAAGATTATCCGTATATTTTAACAACAAACCGTGAATTAGAACATTATAATTGCGGAGCCATGACACGAAGAACAGCAAACGAGCAAATTTTGCAGGATGATTATTTAATGATTCATCCTGACGATGCCAGGGAACATTTAATTAATGAAGGAGATTATGTTTGCCTTGAATCACCCAGAGGAAAGGTAGATGTAAAAGCTAGAATTACAGATGAGGTTAATAAAGGAATATTGAGCACAACTTTTCATTTTCCGGATATCATGATCAATAACATAACAGGTGATGTTCACGATTCCGAAGCGATGTGTCCTGAGTACAAAGTAGTTGCGGTTAGGATTAGAAAAAGTAAAGGGAAGTTTAAAAAGCAGCTAAGCAATTAACGCTTTACTTTATTTTAATTTCCGGCATTTCATCGTATTTACTGTTAAAATTAATCCGATATTTCTATATTTTTGTAGCTTTAGTACAACCCATTAAAGACATCTACCATGATTGATGATTTCTGGTTTAATGTGGAATATGGTATGAACCATGTTTTAGACATTAATGCTTATGATCACGTTTTATTTTTAATTGTATTAACCATACCTTATCTGTTCAAAGACTGGAAACGCGTTTTTATCCTTGTTTCGGTATTTACGATAGGTCATACTTTATCATTGTCTTTAGCTGCATATGGAGTCGTTAGTGTCAGTTCTCAACTTGTAGAATTTTTGATACCTGTAACTATCTTGATAGTAGCCTTGTATAATGTGTTTACAACTGGAAAAGGGGCACAAAAAGGTAAAGTTGGTGTTTTGTTTCTTTCAACTTTGTTCTTTGGATTAATCCATGGACTGGGATTTGCAAGAGAATTTAGAATGTTTATTGGGAGTTCTGAAAGTAAATTAGTGCCTTTACTGGAATTTGCCCTAGGTATTGAAATAGCTCAAATAATTATAGTATTTGTGGTTCTTTTTCTTGGGTTTTTATTTCATACGGTTTTCAGATTTTCGAAGAAGGACTGGATCATGGTTATTTCTTCAATAGTGGTAGGCTTGGTTATACCAATGCTTTTGGCCAATAAAATTTGGTAAAATTTTAACTAACAAAGCATTGTAATTAAAATACTAACCAAGTATATTCGTTATATTGTATTGCGTGAAGGATTGAAGCGACATCCTTTTTTATATAAAAAAGATATAGCGAAAAGCCTGACCTTGAGAGTAACGAAAGGGCACGTCCAAAAAGTTTAAAATTTATATGCCAAAGAAAAAGCAATTAAAATATGATAAGGCCTATTTAAGAATAGCAAAAGAATGGGGAACCTTATCTTATTGTAAAAGAAAACAGGTTGGTGCTCTTATTGTAAAGGATAGAATGATAATTTCAGATGGCTATAATGGTACGCCTACTGGTTTTGAAAATATTTGTGAAGATGAGGAAGGCTATACTAAATGGTATGTATTGCATGCAGAGGCTAATGCTATTTCAAAAGTGGCATCATCTACACAATCATGTGAAGGTTCAACTTTATACCTGACCTTATCACCATGCAAGGAATGTAGTAAGTTGATTCATCAGGCAAAAATAAAAAGAGTGGTTTATAATAAAGCATATAGAGATAGTTCAGGGCTTGATTTTTTAGAAAAAGCAGGCGTAGAAATAACGTTGATTGAAGATTTAGAAGCATAATGAGTAACTACAAACAAAAATATTTACCCTTGATCATTGGTGTGGCAATAGCTGCGGGCGTTTTTGTTGGTGGAAAATTAAGTTTTAGCGACAGTTCTGATCGATTATTTACTTCAAATAGTAAAAAGGATAAATTGAACCGACTTATTGATTACATAGATTACGAATATGTTGATGATATAAATACAGACAGCATTGTTGATGTTACAGTAAATGGAATACTAAATCATCTTGATCCTCATTCAGTTTATATTCCTGAGAGTGAATTGCAACGTGTTAGTGAAAATATGAAAGGTGACTTTGTAGGTATAGGAATTAATTTTTACACCTATAAGGATACAATTGCAGTTATTAGGGCAGTTAAGGATGGTCCAAGTGATAAGGCAGGAATAAAGAGTGGTGACAGAATATTAGTGGCCAACGGGGATTCCATTTTTGGGAAAAAGTGGAGTAATGACGATATAGTCGATAAACTAAAAGGAGAGATAAATACGCTGGTTGATCTAAAGGTTTACAGGAAAGACGAAGCCAATCTTCTGGATTTTACCATAAAAAGAGATCACGTACCTATAAAAAGTGTCGATGCTTATTATATGCTAACCGATAAATTAGGATATATTAAAATAAACCGGTTTGCAGAATCCACCTATAAAGAATTTAAGTCTGGTTTAGATGAACTACAGGAACAAGGAGCTACTCAGCTAGTTTTAGATCTTAGAGATAATCCCGGTGGATTTTTGAGTATTGCTGAACAGATCGTAGATGAATTTCTAGAAGATGATAAACTTATTTTATATACAAAAAATAAAACAGGAACAATAGAAAAAAGTTTTGCTACAAAGAAAGGCGATTT
>CBDUIO010000033.1:0-13851 GCA_965367355.1 uncultured Flavobacteriaceae bacterium | reverse complement strand
ATCAACAATCTGGAATCTTGCTAAAGAACCTCCTGTTCCGACCTCACCGCTGTTTGCCGTATCAAATCCACCTGTTTCCAGCCAGATATCATCAATATTATTATTGATCTCACGTCTTTCCTGGGTTACTGTCCAACCCACTATAACCTGATTCTCATAATCAAAATTATTCCAGTTTATATCCTCTGCTTCGACAGGAATCTGATAATCATATACAGAAAAAACATCCTCCAGTCTTTCTACAAGTTGAATACTGGTTATATTGGAAATATCAAAAACCAGCAGGTCAACAGAACTATCGGCATATAGATAATCATTTTTAATTGAGATATCCACATTCCCCGGAATTTTGATATACGCTATGGTCTGAGGTGTTGCAGGGTTGGTATTATCAATAATATGTACACCCTCAAATTTGTCATTCACAAAAATATAATTGCTGTAAGCATAGATCTTACCTGCCTCATCAATATTTTGCGGACCAAGGACCTCAACAGAATTTCTGAAATCTGCTTTACTCAGAATCTCCGGAGTGGCCACAGTAACCATTTCATATTTAACTTTATCGTTACTGCATGATAACAAGACCAGGAGCAAGGGGACAAAAAAAGATGATTTTAATTTCATTAGAATAGTTTTTATCTAGATGCAAATTTCAACCAAAGGTTGCTTGCAATTATCAATTATTTTCAATCATTAGATTCTGATCATTTTCATCAAAACCAATAACATGTTTGTAAATTAGATATGTAGGATGGTATACAAAGGCTGCCGTAATAAAAACACCAACTAAGCACAATAACAATCCAACAAGTTGTGCCAGTATTGAGGAAACAATCAACAAGCCAAATGTAAGGAGCCATTTTTTATTACCTAATCCAAAACTAGCCTTAACGATATCGCCTACACTCAGATCCGGATTAAATGCAAAGAAAAATGAGAAAAACGACATGGGAACAATGATATATATAAAAGGTATATAACAAAGTAAAATAGCAGGAATAGAAATTAAAACAGATACGATCATCAAAACAAATGCTTTGCTCAGATAACTTCCTTTTAAAAAATAGAAGAAATCGTTGGTTACAGTAGATTCATTATGATCCAGTTTCTTCATAATCCTGAAAAATGCGGCATTCAGGGCTACCTGAACCGATCCTAATACTAAAACCACAACGATCAGGAATAGGACATACAATAATGACATGCCTGCAAAAAAAGTGCTTAAGGTTTCGGTTTCATCATATCCGTTCTCGGCACTGGCTAACATAGCCCCAATTAAAGGAACATATAATAAAATGATAAAAGGCAAGGCGATAACAAAATTGAATATTTGGAGTAAAAATCCCTGAACCCAGGTTTTTTTAAATAACTCAATGGATTCGCTAAAAATGTTTCCGAAATCCAATGCTTTGGCATTTTTTATTTTTTCTTGTAACTCTAAGATCGTCATAATGATTTTTTGTTGATTAATTCTTCAAATTTAACCATAATATTAAGACTGATCCAGAAAATTTTGGTTCTGTCATTTTGTCACATAAATCAAATTAATTGTATCTTTGCACACTTATTGACCGATAGTTGTTTCAGAATTGAATATGGAAAAGATTATAGACGAAAAAAAACAAGGCGAGCGTTTATCAATTAAAGCAAAAGAGGGGAATCAACGTAAACTTTATATAGAAAGTTATGGTTGTGCCATGAACTTTAGCGACAGTGAAATTGTGGCTTCTATTCTTTCAAATGAAGGCTTTAATACAACACAGGTTTTGGAGGAGGCCGACCTTGTTTTGGTAAATACCTGTTCTATAAGGGATAAAGCAGAACAAACCGTTAGAAAGCGTTTACAAAAATACAATGCGGTTAAACGTATTAACCCGGGAATGAAAGTGGGTGTTCTTGGATGCATGGCCGAAAGATTGAAAAGCAAATTCCTGGAAGAAGAAAAAATTGTCGACCTGGTTGTTGGTCCTGATGCTTATAAGGACCTGCCAAATTTATTGGCAGAAGTAGAAGATGGCAGAAACGCAGTCAATGTTGTGCTGTCCAAGGATGAAACCTACGGCGACATTTCCCCTGTAAGACTTCACAGCAATGGTGTTACTGCTTTCGTATCCATAACACGTGGATGCGATAATATGTGTACTTTTTGTGTGGTGCCTTTTACCAGAGGCAGGGAACGAAGCCGGGATCCGCAAAGCATCATCAAGGAAGTCAATGATCTATGGAGCGAAGGATATAGAGAGATAACTTTACTTGGTCAAAATGTAGACAGTTATCTGTGGTATGGTGGTGGATTAAAAAAAGACTTTGACAAAGCCAGTGAAATGCAAAAGGCAACAGCAGTTGATTTTGCTCAGTTACTGGAATTATGCGCTCAGGCTCAGCCTAAAATGCGTATCAGGTTTTCTACTTCTAATCCTCAGGATATGTCTCTGGATGTCATTAATACAATGGCGAAGCACCGAAATATATGCAACTATATTCATTTACCGGTTCAAAGCGGCAGTAACCGTATATTAAAGGCAATGAACCGTCAACATACGCGAGAAGACTATTTTGAATTGATCGACAATATCAGGAAAATCCTACCGGATTGTACGATATCACATGATCTAATAACAGGATTTCCCACTGAGACAGAAGAAGATCACCAGGACACCTTGAGTTTGATGAACTATGTAAAATATTCTTTCGGGTATATGTTTGCTTATTCCGAAAGACCCGGAACCCTGGCAGAACGTAAAATGGATGATGATGTTCCTTTGGAAGTTAAAAAAAGAAGGCTGCAGGAAATTGTAGATCTACAACAGGAGCATAGTTTACTAAGAACCAAAGAATATGTTGGAAAAACTGTGGAGGTTTTAATTGAAAAAGAATCCAAGAAATCTTCAGAACATTGGGCAGGCAGAAATGAACAAAATACCATGGTTGTTTTCCCAAAGGCGCATTACAAGGTTGGTGATTTTGTCAATGTAAGAACGACAAGTTGTACCAGTGCGACGCTTATAGGGGAAGCCATAGGGTATTCAGATAATAACTAAGTAGAACAAAAAGAACCAGGAATTAAGATGGTTTTGGCAGATAATCGTCATTTTAATAAAAAATAATGGAATCAGTACAGGCAATAAAACAACGATTCGGAATCATAGGGAATGATGCGGCTTTAAACAGAGCCATTGAAAAAGCCATTCAGGTTGCGCCAACAGACATTTCTATTCTGGTGACCGGAGAAAGTGGCGTTGGAAAAGAAAGTGTTCCAAAGATAATCCATTCCCTGTCTCATAGAAAACACGGAAAATACATAGCCGTTAACTGTGGTGCGATTCCGGAAGGAACGATAGACAGTGAATTATTTGGTCATGAAAAAGGGTCATTTACCGGAGCTACACAAACCCGATCGGGATATTTTGAAGTTGCTGATGGCGGAACCATTTTTCTTGACGAAGTTGGTGAATTGCCCTTAACGACTCAGGTACGATTGTTACGTGTTTTGGAAAATGGTGAGTTCATTAAGGTGGGGTCGAGTAAGGTGCAAAAGACCAATGTGCGCATTGTTGCCGCCACCAACATCAATTTGCTGGAGGCAATTCAAAAAGGCAAATTCAGGGAAGATCTTTATTACAGGTTAAATACCGTTGAAATTCATTTACCGCCGCTTCGAAACAGAAAAGAGGATATTCATTTACTGTTCAGGAAATTTGCAAGTGATTTTGCATTAAAATATAAAATGCCCACTATAAAGCTCACTGATGATGCCGTAAATTTAATACTGAATTACAGGTGGAGCGGTAATATTCGTCAGCTTCGTAATGTCGCAGAACAGGTTTCAGTCCTTGAGCAGGTTAGGACGATCAATTCCAATACACTAAAAAATTATCTGCCAAATTCAAACCATAATTTACCGGCAGTGGTTAGTCATACAAAGTCTGACAGCGATTTTAGCAGTGAACGTGAAATCCTTTACAAGGTGCTTTTTGACATGAAAGGTGATTTGAACGATCTTAAAAAACTGACCATGGAACTCATGAAAAGCGGCAATGCTAAGGATGTTCAAAAAAAGAATGAAGGCTTGATCCAAAAGATCTATGGTGAGGATGATTCCGATAAAACAACTGATACTGATGATTTTGAAGTACTCTCCTTGCCGGAAGACATGGAAACTCCGGATTCAAGGGTTATATCGCAACCCAATCAGGACAAATATCATTTTGCTGAAGAGGTTGAAGAAGAAGAAACCCTATCTTTACATGATAAAGAACTGGAGCTGATCAAAAAATCCTTAGAGCGCCATCAGGGAAAACGAAAACTGGCAGCAGCAGAACTGGGAATTAGTGAAAGAACGCTTTACAGGAAGATCAAACAGTTCGATCTTTAAAAATCATATTAAATGAAAATTTTTAAATATATATTTTCAATTACAACGATACTAACTATTGTAGGCTGTGGTGCATATTCGTTTACCGGAATTTCATTGCCGTCAGAAACCAAAACATTTCAGGTTAATTATTTTCAAAACAACGCAGGAAGTAATCCGGGATCTACCGTTGAACCTGGACTGGAACGAGATTTTAAAATTGCATTGGAGGAACTCATATTGAACCAGACAAGTCTGGATCTTGTAAAATCTAACGGAGATCTGGTCTATGAAGGTGAAATAACAGAATTCAGAATATCGCCAATGACCTCAACATCAAGCAATACAGCTGCCCAAAACCGATTAACAATTGGCGTTATGGTAAGATTCTTTAACAGACTGGATGAGGAATCTGATTTTGAACAACGCTTTTCATTCTACTATGACTATCCGGGAAGTTCACAACTGGTAGGAGCCCAAAAAGATACAGCAATAGCCGAAATATTTGAACGCTTAACACAAGATATAGTTAACAAATCACTAGCAAACTGGTAAATTGAAAACACAAGAATTCACATCTATATTACAAAATCCACAATCTTTGACGGAAGTTCAAACGGAAGAGATCAGATCGATTTTAGATGAGTTTCCTTATTTTCAATCGGCTCGAGCAATATATTTAAAAGGTCTCAAGAATAACAACAGTTTTAAGTACAATCAGGAATTAAAAACGACAGCTGCTTATACTACAGACAGAAGTATTCTGTTTGATTACATCACTTCTGATGAGTTCCTTCAAAATGAAATTTCTGAAAAGATCAAGCAAAACCTTGAACATTTAAAAGACATTGTGGTTAATGACGTGGAGGATATTTCTGTTAACCGAAGCGTAACAATAGACGATGCGCTACGCCAACAGGTTCAGGACAGCAAACCTGTATTAGATCCTGCCCTATTCCAGCCAATGGTTGAAGTGTCCAAAGTTGCCGGATTTGATACAAAAAGTGACAGCGATATTCTGGAAGTTGATACAGACAATATAGAATCTTTGCCAGAAGAAAAACTGCAATTGGGGCAGCCGTTAAAATTCGATAAGAATGAAACTCATTCATTTAATGAGTGGTTGAAAATAACATCTTTCAAACCCATTGTTCGGGAGGAATTTGAAGAAAACAAAGAAGATATTCCTTTTGAAGTTGGGAAACCGAAAAGCTTATCTAAATCTAAGAAATTTCAGCTGATCGATAAATTCATCAGCAAAAAACCAAAGATAGTTCCTTCTGATGATTTAAGTTCGAATACCGATTTTTCAAAAGACAGAATGATTAAGCCGGAGTCCTTAATGACAGAAACTTTGGCCAGGATATATGTCGAGCAAAAAAACTATGAAAAGGCAATTCAATCTTATAAGATTTTAAGTTTGAAATATCCGGAAAAAAGTGGTTTCTTTGCAGACCAAATTAAAGCAATCAAACAATTACAAGAAAAATAATTATATAATAGAATGAGTACGTTTACAATATTTTTAGTCCTGATAGTCATTGTAGCCTTTTTGTTAGTGGTCGTTATAATGGTACAAAATCCTAAAGGCGGAGGTTTATCATCGTCTTTTGGCGGAGGTGGCACCCAACAATTAGGTGGTGTTAAAAAGACATCTGATTTTTTAGATAAAAGCACCTGGACACTGGCAACCTTGCTATTGGTTTTAATACTGTTATCAAATGTCGCCATCAATAGCGGAGCAGCAGATCAGGAATCAAAAGCTTTGGATAAAGATGCAGAAATTCCGGTTTTACAGGATGTTCCTGCAGACCCTTTAGAAACAACGACTACAGCTCAAGACACAGCTCAATAATTGACATATGTAGTAAGAAAATAAGAGAATGCCAACTGAATTCAGTTGGCATTTTTTGTTCAACTGAAAGTTTGTCAGTCGAGATGTATTGGCACAATTTTCGAATAACGCTAGAGCGTTAAATAAAATTTAATTAATCAAAATCATAGACAATGAGTAAAGTAAATATCAAACCGCTTGCGGACCGAGTTCTTATTGAACCACTTCCGGCTGAAACTAAAACCGCATCTGGATTATACATTCCGGATTCAGCTCAGGAAAAACAACATAAAGGAACAGTCATGGCTGTTGGAAAAGGTAAAAAAGATGAGCCAATGACCGTAAAAGTTGGGGACCAAGTCCTTTACGGAAAATATTCGGGGTCAGAACTACAGTTAGACGGCAAGGACTACCTTATGATGAGAGAGGAAGATATACTCGCAATTATTTAAGGCTATGGCTGTATGCTTAATGCAATAAGCTTTGAGGGATTTTAAAAAATATGATATCTGGAATTTAAGTCATCAACTAACGTTAGATGTTTATTCTGTAACTTCAAATTTCCCAAAAGATGAGATGTACGGGATAACTTCTCAAATTAGAAGAGCTTCATTATCCATCCCTACAAATATTAGTGAAGGTTGTGGAAGAGATAGTGATTCAGAATTCAATAGATTTCTCACCATAGCATTAGGTTCAGCAAGCGAAACAGAATATCTACTTTTATTATCAAAAGATTTAAAGTTAATTGAAAATGATCTATATTCTGAATTGGATCAAACAATTAATCTTATTAAGAAAAAAATATACACATTAAAACAAAAACTAAATAACGCCAAAAGCAATTAGCTTAAGGCATAAAGCAAATAACAAAATGGCAAAAGATATTAAATTTGACTTAGAAGCACGCGATGGATTAAAACGTGGTGTAGATGCATTGGCAAATGCCGTAAAAGTCACATTAGGACCAAAAGGCAGAAATGTTATCATCAGTAAATCATTTGGTGCTCCTCAGGTAACCAAAGATGGTGTAACCGTTGCAAAAGAAATAGAACTGGAAGATGCTCTTGAGAATATGGGAGCTCAAATGGTTAAGGAAGTTGCTTCTAAAACCAACGACCTGGCGGGTGATGGTACAACAACTGCAACCGTTCTGGCACAAGCAATTGTAAAGGAAGGTTTACGAAATGTTGCGGCAGGTGCTAATCCAATGGATCTAAAAAGAGGAATTGATAAAGCTGTTGCTGCTATAGTGATCGACTTGGCAAAACAAGCTAAAAAAGTTGGAAACTCTTCAGAAAAAATAAAGCAGGTGGCCTCCATTTCTGCTAATAATGATGAAGTGATAGGTGATCTTATTGCTGAGGCATTTGGGAAAGTTGGAAAAGAGGGAGTCATTACTGTTGAAGAAGCAAAAGGAACAGATACCTATGTTGATGTTGTTGAAGGTATGCAGTTTGACAGAGGTTATTTATCACCATATTTTGTGACCGACAGTGAAAAGATGATCGCCGATCTTGAAAACCCTTATATCTTATTATATGATAAAAAGGTTTCAACAATGAAGGATTTACTTCCTGTTTTAGAGCCTGTTGCGCAATCAGGTAAACCATTATTGATCATTGCAGAAGATGTTGATGGTGAAGCTCTGGCAACACTGGTTGTAAATAAATTAAGAGGTGCGTTGAAAATCGCAGCTGTTAAGGCTCCCGGATTTGGTGACAGAAGAAAGGCAATGCTTGAAGATATAGCCATCTTAACCGGTGGAACTGTTATTTCTGAAGAAAGAGGATTTACTTTAGAAAACACAAAAATTGAAATGCTTGGTACTGCCGAACGTATTACTATCGATAAGGACAATACAACGGTTGTCAATGGTTCCGGAGAAAAGGAAATGATCAAAAATCGTGTGAACCAGATCAAAGCTCAAATTGAAACAACAACAAGCGATTACGATAAAGAAAAATTACAGGAACGTTTGGCTAAATTAGCAGGAGGTGTTGCTGTATTGTATGTTGGTGCTGCTAGTGAGGTTGAAATGAAAGAGAAAAAAGACAGAGTTGATGATGCATTACACGCGACTCGAGCAGCTGTTGAAGAAGGTATTGTTGCCGGTGGAGGTGTTGCCTTTGTCAGAGCAAAATCTGTTTTGGAAAAGATCACTACAGAAAATTTAGACGAAGTAACTGGAATTCAAATTGTAGCGCGTGCTATTGAAGCTCCTTTACGTACTATAGTTGAAAACACAGGCGGAGAAGGCAGTGTTGTTGTGGCTAAGGTCATGGAAGGTAAAGCCGACTTTGGATACGATGCTAAATCTGAAACTTACGTCAATATGCATAAAGCAGGTATCATTGATCCAACCAAAGTAACAAGAATTGCTTTGGAAAATGCAGCTTCAGTTGCCGGTATGATCCTGACTACAGAATGCGCCTTAGTAGATATTAAGGAAGATGCACCTGCTATGCCACCAATGGGTGGAGGCGGAATGCCGGGAATGATGTAATACATTAATTTGTAAAACATTAAAAAAACACCTTGAGAAATCAAGGTGTTTTTTTTAGATATTATAAAATATAAAACCACCTGTTTTAAGGGTGGTTTTTTTTTACTTTTTCCTGACTAAGGTTTATCGGAATAAACCACATTCAAATTACTTCTTCTTAGCAGTAATCTGAGTAACCTTTTTTGCCGGTTGTTTAGGCGCAGCCTTTGCAGGGCTAGGTTTTTGATTTGACTTTGATTGTATCATAAAAATGATTTTTAAGAACCATATAAAAGTACGTACAAATTCAATTCGTTGATTTCATTTTGGCTAATATTTAACTAAAAGTGACAATTATTTTACTAATTCAACTGTAAATTTCATATAGCCAATTAATTATACCAAACAGCGTAACCTTGTCTTCTTAATTCTAAAGCCAGAGTTTCCTCCATTTTAAGGGCTTCCTGTCTTGATGCCATTGGATCTATGTGATTATAAAGACTAGGACGGAGATATAATCCATATTTTTCTACAATGCTAGACGAAATTTTATACCCTTTTTTGTTTCTGTGGCCGGTTTTGTGTTGTTGAAACCGTTCCTTAGGAGTTTTGCTTGTCATACCGACGTACAAACATTGCAACACACCATTGAATTGGGGATTGGCACTACGGAATTTTGAGTTTTCTGTAAATACCCGTTTGGATAATTCGATGACATAAATTCTGTACTGTGCCTTTGGCATTTAGAATCTATTAAAAACTATTTCTTATGGTCTTGGACAACTTGTTCGTCGCGATATTTACAACAAGGATCCACACTATTATAGGCATCTTCGCTTGCTTTAAATTCCTTAGTATCATGACCAACAGCCGCTATATTCTTCTGAATGGATTCCAAATCTGTTTTTCGCTCGTCGAAAATCAACTTTAATTCGTGAGTTTCCACATTCCACACTGCCGATTTTACTCCTTTGGTCTTAATAGTGGCTTTTTCTATACGTTCTTTACACATCATACAGACACCATCAACTTCTAAGGTAGCTTTTGCATTTTTGTTTTGAGCAAATGATGATACCCCTATAAAAAGGATAGCTATTACTAATAGTTTTTTACTCACAACACTTCTATTGCTTTTATTGAGTTCGTGATTTTTCTTTGAAAAGTTCATAATTGTTGTTTTAATTGTCAGGTTGAGTGACCGTTTATTTTATTTTAAATCGTAATCCAGCATAGTACATGCTTCCAAAAATTGGACCATACACAAAGGTAGTATCAAAATTTGGTCCAAATGGATTCTCACTGCTCACTATTGGATTATTTTGTTTGACATTCGTGATATTCTCACCTCCTAAATATACTTCAAATTTCGGAGAAAATACTTTTGTGATTTGAGCATTTAAAGTGCCAACGGTTGGGGAATACTCCGATAATCGATATTCTACCGGGCTTGATAAAGTTGATGCATACCGTTGCTCACCTAACCAATTATAGGTCGCATCAAATTTCCATTGAGAACCGTTATCCTTTTGTTTAGTCTCAAAAGCAGCATTAGCAAATATCCTGTTTCTAGGTGTTAAGGGTTTTTCCAATTTACCAGTGCTATATTGAGTTTTTACATCATAATATTTATAGGCTAGTCTTATATCAAAACCTTCAAAGGTATTATGGTTGAATTCCAGCTGGAAACTGTTAGCATAACTATCTCCAACCAGATTATAGAAATTCACTTCCGTTGGATTTTCGAGATCCACAACGATCTGGTTTTTAAAATCGGTTCTATAAAAATCTACCGTGATATCGGCTTTTCTTTCGAACAGATCAAATCCCTGAAGAAAAGAAACCCCATAATTCCATGCAATTTCAGGATCTAGCCCATAAATTTTTCCAGTAGTATTTAGAATATTGATATTTCTGGAAGATGCAAACAGATTCTGATTTTCAGCAAAGATATTAGCACTTCGCTTGCCTCTGCCAAAAGAAGCCTTTAATGCCGATCGCTCCCAAGGTGTATACCTTAAGTGCAGCCTGGGCGTTACAAAGAATCCTAATAAATTATGATTATCTACTCTCAAACCTGCTACAACATTCAAATCATCCAGATTGTCAAAAGCATACTCAAAAAAAGCGCCAACCGAATTTTCAGTTCTACTATAGTTTTCCAGATTTACTGATTCATCGTAATCATCATAAGTAAAACTCAAACCTGTCTTAATTTTATGCCTGGAATCACTTATAATGGAATTGTATATGGCGTTAGCATAGATACTATTCTGCACAATATCATATTGATTCAGTCCAAAGTAAGATTCCTGATCATGATTGCTATATGCTACTTGAACTCCTAAACTCTGATAAGGAATTTCAGGATTTACATAGCCTAATTTAGCAGAAACATCTATGCGTTCAGTGTCAATTTCACTTCCCCATAAATTAGTAGTTAATTTATCAGTATCTGGATCAAAATCAACTTGTCCTGCCTGTTTTTCATCATTCAGATACCGGAAATTCAAAAAGCTGACAAATCCTTTTTCCGGATTTGTATACTGCCAGCGGTTCATCAGATTTATCTGTTTGGCTAAAGGCATATCTAAAAAAGAATCGTCATTATTATCAAACTTTTTATCACGGATATTCCCATGCAAATACAATCCTGTATCCCACCTCTCGCTTACCTTGGTATTAATATGCGTATTTAATTCCATGCGCCCATTAATGGATCCATAGGCATTGACAAAAAGTTTATCATCTTTTGAAGGTTTCACCATTTCGGCATTGATCTGCCCCGATATACTTTCAAACCCATTTACCACACTTCCCATCCCTTTAGTGATCTGGATGCTCTCTACCCAGGTTCCGGGAGTAAAACTCAAGCCATAGGCCTGCGATGCTCCTCGAATTGTTGGAATATTCTCTGTTGCTATTAAAATATACGGACTCGTAAGGCCTAACATTTTTATTTGGCGTGTACCGGTGACAGCATCGGCAAAATTGACGTCTATAGATGGGTTGGTTTCAAAACTTTCTGATAAATTACAACAGGCCGCCTTTAATAATTCATCACTACTTACGGTGAGTATATTTTGAGCCTGCAAATACGATTTTGCCGTTGCTTTTCGCTTACCTTTTACCATGACCTCATCCAGACTACTGGTTGGCTGCAACCAATGATGAATCATTTTGGGCTCAGTAATGGTCAATGTATCTGTTTTAAAACCAACATAACTGATAATCAATTTAGTATAATCCTTATTGTATGAAAGTGAAAATTTCCCATCCATATCTGTCACGGTTCCAACGGTTGTGTCTAACCAATAAACGTTGGCACCAGCTAAACCTATATGTTCGTTCTTGTCATTTGCTTCCATGATCATTCCACTGATCTTATCTTGGGAAATCATGAGTGCAGGAATCAGTAGTATTAAATATAGTAGCCTTTTCATGATCTGTATATATTTAAAAGCATGATAATTGCCATAATGATCATAACGCTGTTTTCAATAAATGTTGCTTTTGTCATAGGTAACTTTAAAGCCGTACCCAAACAGGCACATTGAATATTTTTTTTATCGAGCAGTGTTTTAGTTACCCCTATAGTGGTAATCCCTAAAATTATGAGAGTCACTATTAAGGCTAGCGGAATTTGTATCCGCATTAAAAACATAAGTCCGAGTAGCACTTCTATAAAAGGATATACTAATCCATAACCCGGGATTGCTTTGGCTAAAGGATCGTACATTTTAAAAGATTCAGGAAATCCCTTTAAATCTAAAAGTTTAAAGAAACTAAAAATGATATAAAACAATCCCATAAAGTCAAGCATAAAACTGCTCCAGTTCCATGTCTTGAAATTGATCAATGTTGAGGCTACTATTATGTACCCAAAAATTAAAAATAAAGGGAATAATTGCTGTAAATCCGTTTTTTCATTAAGATTTTCTGCCGAAGATTGAAAAATGTTCTTTTCTGTTTTTTCTGATATTTTATACTTTCCTGATATGGCTTTTTGCAAAACTTCTATCGGGATATGCTTGGTCATTTCTACTAAAGCTTCCTCTTTTTCCAGATCTACCTTTGCGCTAATGACATCCTTGACAGAATTTAGAGATTCTTCTACTGAAGTTCTGCAACCATTACAGGTCATTCCTGTAACTGTATATGTATGTTTCATTGTGTTAGATTTTATTTATTAATACTTGTACCAATAGCTCGATACGTGACGGAATCACTTAGAATTAATAATAAATCAAATTATGAAGACCTGATCTAAAACTTGTATGTCAGTAATTAAATTAGGAGGTGAATAGTCCTTAAACGGAATTATTTTCTTTGGTAAACTCTCAAACAGATTGCTATAGGTGTAAACAAAAGTTGCAGCAAATATTTGTTGATCAAGATTTAAATCTTCAATCGTAGAAAACTTCAATTCGTCCTGACCTTGAATGACTATCTGTTCTTCTTTGCAACAATTATTTTTTGTGATAGAACATTCCCTATTGGTAGTTGATTGTTGCATTTCCATACCACAGGTTTTTGCTTTATGAAAGATTGCAACATCCACTAAAGTACTACCACAATAGTGTTTATCTATAGTAAAGGATATAGTTGAAAACAACACTAAAAGTGCCATTAAAACTGATAGAACTTTATGTACGCCTTGTTTGATCACAATGCAAATTTACAAAAATTAGCCTTGGACTGGTTGAATTTACAAAAGGATTAACATTTACTGCTTGAGCTTATGATAGTAGAAGGCTGGTAAAAGCAACAGTAATATTATTGGCTGAATTAAAAACCGTCTTATATTAAAGAAGAGATAATAATCTTCTTTTCTCGGATTTAGAACAAAATATAAAAACAAAGCAAGAAATATTACATACGCTATGGCATAAATAAGTGTTGAAAACTTAATTATATTCCTATCTCTAAAAATTACAAATAGAATTCCCAAAGAAATGACAGAATTCAAAACGTATCGCAATGTCGTGTAAGCTGTTAATTTAAATACTTCACGTCTTGGATTGTCGATATATAGATAATCGTTTTCAAAAAATGTCAAATAGGGATCATAGAATAATTCATTTTCATAAAATCTAATCATTGCCAGAAGTGCAAATAAAACGATCAATAATATGTACTTAATGCCTTTATGCATGACCCGTTTTTAATCTTGAAAAC
>CBDUIO010000032.1:0-13863 GCA_965367355.1 uncultured Flavobacteriaceae bacterium | reverse complement strand
ACAAAATCCCTTACGCTTTATTATCAAATGATTGGGCGTGGCTCCAGAATATTGGATAATAAGGATACGTTTACCGTAATTGACCTTGGTAATAATTATCACAGATTTGGTCCCTGGGGTTCAGATCTGGACTGGTACAAGATCTTTAAATACCCTAATTATTATCTTGATAATCTATTGGGTGATGAAGAGATAGAAAGTAATTTCAGATATGAAATGCCTGAAGAATTACGGGCTAAATTCTCAAATTCCAAAGAAGTGTTTTTTGATATTAATCAGACCTATATTGAATCGGTAAGAAAAGGAGAATCCTCAAAAGTGGTTCTGGAACGTTCCATTGCACAACATGCTCTAATTTGCACAGAAAATAGTGATGATATGTTTGATGCATTGGATTTAGCTAAATTGTTGGGTGAGGATATTGACTTTCGGGTTGACCGATACACCAAGAATATCAGTAAAAGCACATCTAACTTTGTTGAATGGCTAAAAGAAGAGTATAGAAAAAAATTGAATGCTCATATTAGAAAGAATTTCGATGAAATTTATGAATCAATTCATGGGTTTCCTCCTAAGGATTAATATTTATTTATTAAAAAATAATAAATTGCCCATCATTAAAACAGAATGTATTATAAACCTTCGCTAATTTTAAGAGACATGAGCACTTTTATAATTATATCTAATAAAGGCGAAATTAATTCCTTCTTATTAAAATAATGGAAATATCAAATAGGAAACAAATTATTATTATTGGGGCTGGTTTTGGAGGTTTATCAATTGCCAAAGCGTTAAGAAACAAAAATGTTGACGTCCTGTTAATAGATCAAAATAACTACCATAATTTCCAACCATTGATGTATCAAGTGGCAACAGGAGGACTGGAACCATATAGTATTGCTTATCCTGTAAGGCGAATTTTCAGAAAATGCCGGAATGTTACCTTTAGAATGGCAAAGGTCAAGTCTGTTAGTATTGAAAAAAAACGATTGAAGACATCAATTGGAGTTTTGAATTTTGACATCTTGGTAATTGCAACCGGAAGTAAAAATAATTTCTATGATTTTGAACCTATTAAAAAGATCTTATTCCCTCTAAAATCCATTCCTGATGCACTTAATATGCGAAGTTTTATTTTTCAAAATCTGGAAAAATCACTTACAAAACTTCATAATGAATCTGTAGAAGAGGTTCTGAGCATAGCTGTTGTTGGAGGCGGACCAGCAGGTATTGAATTAGCCGGAGCTTTGGCTGAAATGAAGCGGCATGTAATCCCTAAGGACTTCCCTGATCTAGATATTTCAAAATTAAGTATTAATCTCTATCAGTCATCAGGTAAATTACTGAATACCATGTCTGAGGAATCGTCTAATAAGAGTTTGGAATATCTTCAAAAGTTAGGCATAAATGTGAAGTTGAATTCTCGTGTCGTTAAATATGATGGGGACGAATTAACCTTGAAGGATGGTAGCACCTTTCCAACAGATACGGTTATTTGGACTGCCGGAGTAAAAGGAGCTCCAATTGGAGGATTACCGGAAACTTCCATAGTTGGAGGTAACAGAATTGCTGTAGACCAATATAATAAGGTTTTGGGAACTGAATCTGTTTTTGCAATAGGAGATGTTGCATCCCACATAACAGAGGAGAATCCTAAAGGATTGCCTATGTTGGCACCTGTAGCTAAACAGCAAGGCAAACAATTGGCTAAAAACCTCATTAATTTAATTAAAAACAAGCCAATTGAACCTTTTACATATAAAAATAGAGGAACCATGGCAACAGTCGGTCGTAAAAAAGCAGTTGTTGATCTGCCAAACTGGAAATTTCAGGGTTTTTTCGCCTGGTTAGTATGGATGTTTGTCCATATTATTTCATTGGTTGGTTTTAGAAACAGGATCGTTGCTTTTCTGGATTGGATGCGCAATTATTTTACCTATGACAGACCTCTTGGATTAATTATCAGGCCGTACAAGCGTAAGTAAACACATTTCATAGAAATAGTTTCAGTTAATATTTTCCGAAATAAATTATTAATACATTCGTGAATAATAGTTTCATTTATGATTATATTTAATCGGTTGACATTTTATAGATTAGTTTAAACAATTTTTATTCTCACAAATATTTTAGTATATGGATTCCCTAATGGATTTTTTAAATTATGAACTTTTCAGCTTTGGTGAATACTCCATAAAAGTGAAAAAGATCTTAACTATTTTACTGATCCTGTTATTCACCAATATTTTGATATGGGTAATTAAAAAATTACTTTTCAGACAATACAGATTTAGTAAAATAGACAGAGGAACTACCTACGCATTATTCCAAATACTTAAATACATTATCTGGATCTTAGCCATCACATTTCTGCTTGAAACCATTGGTGTTAAAATTACATTACTGCTAGCGGGTTCAGCAGCATTATTGGTTGGAGTTGGATTAGGTTTACAGCAAACTTTTAATGATATTATTTCAGGATTAATTTTATTATCAGAGCGAACAATTAAAGTAGGTGATGTACTTCAGATTGATGGCGATATTGTGAAAATTCAGAATATTGGGCTTCGCACATCAAAGGGGTTGAACAGGGATGATATTTCTATAATTATTCCAAATTCATTAATAACTACAAGTAAGGTCATAAACTGGAGTCACCAATCCAAAAAGACCCGCTTTAAGATCCATGTAGGAGTGGCGTATGGCAGTGATGTAGATCTCGTTATTAAGTTGCTGGAAGAAAGCGCTCTGGATCACAATGATGTTTATGCAAGGGAACATATTGAAGGTCGTTTATTAGATTTTGGGAGTTCGTCTCTTGATTTTGAATTGTTGTTCTTCAGTAAAAATATCTTTGGAATTGAAAAGGTTAAAAGTGATATTAGACGTATTATAAACAGAAAATTCAATGAAAATGGTGTCGTCATTTCATTCCCTCAATTGGATGTACATCTTAAAAGGGAATAAAATTAAAATATAAGTAATAGAAATTATTTAGTTTTTAAAAGCTCTAATTTAAAACCACTTACGCTTCTTAAAATAGAGCAGCATTCCAATCGCAATAATGATCATGATCGCCCACATGATGTAGTAGCTGTATTGAAATTTAAGTTCAGGTAATACTTCAAAGTTAGTACCATAAATACCTGCTATAAAGGTCAATGGGATAAATATAACAGAGAATATTGTTAAAAATTTCATCACATCATTTAGCTTGCTGCTAATGGTGGTATGATAAATATTCAGTTGGTCTGAAAGTATCTCTCTATAGGTGTCTGAAGACTCAGTAGCCTGATTGATATTGTCAAGTAATTCCTTAAAATGAATATACGTACTTTCATCAATGAATTCCGATTCCATCTTAGAAAGTGTCAGGATCATTTCTTTTGCAGGCATTATGTTCTTTCTAATATAATTTAGTTCTCGCTTGTAATTATATATCTCATCGATAACACTTTTTCTGGGTTCCTGTAACAGCGTTTCCTCAAGAGTCTCAATTTTCTCTCCCAGAACTCCAACAATATAAATGTAATTATCAACAACAATATCAATTAATGCATAGGCCAGATAATCGGTGCCACCAGCCCTAATTCTTCTTTTCTGATTACGAATACGCTCCCTAACAGGCTCAAATACATCACCTTTTTTCTCCTGAAATGATATCAATACCGAATCTGTAATTAATACACTTAAGTTTTCAGAACTTATTTTTCCAGTATCTTCATTTTGCTGAAGCATCTTTATTGAGATACTAATACAATTAGTATATTCCTGAACACTTGGCCTCCTGTGTGTATCCATCACATCAGCAAGTATCAGTTTATCAAATTTGAAGGCCGTTGTAATCTCTTCCATGATCTCCAAATTATGCAAACCATCAATATTAAACCAAGTTACGGTAGGTTTCTTGCTGAATTTCAAAACCTCTTTTACTTTATTGACAGCACTTTCTTGAAGATTATCAGCATCGTAATCAATTATTCGCAGAAGGACATTATCTAATTTCTTTTTACCTCTAAATACGAGTTCATCTGGTGATAATCCAATTTCTTTGCGATCCTTTTTTACGAATCGCGCCATTTTTTTAAGGCTTTTTTCCATAATATTCAATCCGGTTGTATTTTTTGAAACTGATAGAATTTACAAAATATAAATCAAAGAAAAGTAATTAAAAGCAATATCTTGATTTTTGACAGTTCGAGCTAAAAGTGTAAATAAATTGTCTCACAGAATTTTAATCATGTCGTTTTTTTATAACTCCAAACCGCCAGACCATTCATTATAAAAGCATATAAAAAGGTTTTCAATATTTGCGGAAGAATATCCATGAAACCAGAACCTTTAAGCATCACCATACGCATCACTTCTACAAAGTATTTAATTGGGTTGAATTCTGTTATCATTTGGGCCCATTTTGGCATGCTTTCAATAGGAGTGAATAAACCACTCATTAAAATAAAAATGACCGTAAAAAACCAGGCGATGAACATGGCTTGTTGTTGAGTATCTGTAAAGTTTGATATGAACAACCCAATTCCTAAAACCACCAAAATATATATGGACGTGTATGCATACATAAGTGGCAAACTGCCAACCATTGGCACATCAAATATGAGTTTGGCTATGATTAAACCTATGGTTAACAAACACATACCAATAACCCAAAAAGGGAATAGTTTGCCAATGATAAACTCACTTTTCTTAATTGGAGTCACATTAATTTGCTCTAAAGTCCCAATTTCCTTTTCTCTTACAATATTCATTCCGGATAAAAACAAGGTAATCATGGTTACTAGTAACACTAATATTCCCGGAACCATAAAGGTTTTATAATTCAGAGTTTCATTGTACCAAAACAATGGAATGGTATCTATACTTGATGCTTGTACTTGTTTATCTGAAGGCTGCATTAGGTCAACTTTTAAATGTTTATTAAATCGTTGGATTATTTGAGACACATAAACGTTCATGACACCAGCAGCTGCGCCATCAATAGCATTAATGGTCACGCCTAAACGATTGTGTTTTTCGTTTTGCAGATCACGTTCAAAGTAGTGCGGAATTTCTAAAACAACATCCACTTCACCTTTTAACATGGCAGAACTTGCCAAGGCTTCTGAAGGAAAATCGGTTAAGACTTCAAAATATGTAGAGGCATCAAATTTTTCTACCAAAGCTCTTGATGTTGATGTATGATCATTATCAATATATCCAAATTTGATATTCTTGACCTCAAATGTCGCAGCATTAGATAAAATCACGAGCTGGAGCAATGGGAGTACAAAAATGATAGGAAGCATCCCCTTATTTCTAAAGATCTGCTTGAACTCTTTTTGTATGATGTATAGGATTGTTTTCATTACTCCAGTCTAATTTTATATTTCTTTATACTCAAAGCAATAAAAAACACGGTCATGCCCAATAAAATCAATGTTTCTTTCCATATAAATTGTATGCCTACTCCTTTTAGCATGATGCCTTTGATAATGATGATGAACCACTTTGCAGGAATGATATTGCTAATAGCTTGCAATGGCAGTGGCATACTTGAAATAGGGAAAATAAAACCAGACAGTAGTATTACGGGAAGCATTAATCCCATCAATGAAATCATCATGGCTGTTTGCTGTGTTGCTGAAATGGTAGAGATTAAAATCCCTAAAGCCAATGCAGAAATGATAAACAAAATACTCTCCAATGCTAACAAAAACAGACTTCCCTGAATTGGCATTTTAAAAATAAAAATGCTCAAAATGACTATCACAACAGCATTGATAATGGATAGAAAAATGTACGGAAACACTTTACCAATAATCACCTGAAAAGGTTTTAAAGGCGACACCAAGAGTATTTCCATAGTGCCCAATTCCTTTTCTCGTGTGATGGAAATGGATGTCATCATGGCAGAAACCAACATCAAAATAATGGTCATCACACCTGGAACGAACATATAGACACTTTTTAATTCAGGGTTATAAACCATGCGAGTTTCAGGTATGATTTGATAGACTATGGTTATATCTTTATTTAAATCCTTTTGATATTGCTGAAGGATGGCGTTGACGTAATTGCTAATGGTATTTGCCGTATTTGGGTCTGTGGCATCTGTTATGATTTGAACCGTTGCTTTGTGTTCTTTAATGAGGTTTTTACTGAAATCTTTTTCAAAATTTAAAACCGCTTTTACATGACCTTTTTGAAAGACCGATTCAATATCAGCTTCTTTTTCAATGATTTGCTTGATACTAAAATATTTTGAAGCTGAAATTTTATTGATGATTTCTGTTGTGGTGGCGTCTTTGGAATGGTCTAAAACAGCAATATCAACATTATTGATTTCATTGGTAATGGCGAATCCGAATAGTAAAATTTGGGCAATAGGCATTCCGAAGAGAATAAACAACGAGCGTCTATCTCTAAAGATATGGTAGAACTCTTTTTTTATGAAGCCTATAAAACGTTTCATCCTCTTGCCAGTTTTAAAAACACATCATTCATATTAGCAACTTTAAACTGTTTTTTCAATTTTTTGGGTGTATCTAAAGCTTCTATTTTTCCATTGACCATGATGGAAACCCGATCGCAGTATTCTGCTTCATCCATATAATGCGTAGTTACAAAAACAGTGGTGCCCAGGTTGGCTGCTTTATAAATCAATTCCCAAAACTGACGTCTTGTAATGGGATCGACGCCACCAGTTGGCTCGTCTAAAAAAACAATTTTTGGATCGTGAATCAATGACACCGAAAAGGAAAGTTTTTGTTTCCAGCCCAATGGTAATGCTCCAACCAATTTATTGGCAACATTTTGCAAGCCTAATTCTTCAATTAAAGCATCCGATTTTTCCTTGATGCGTTTTCTGGATAAGCCATAAATACCTCCAAAAAAGGTAATATTTTCTCTAACTGTTAAATCGTCATACAACGCGAATTTCTGACTCATATAACCAATATTCTTCTTGATGTCTTCTGCATGTGTAAACACATCAAAACCAGCTACATTGGCTTTCCCGGAAGTAGGATTGGAAATACCAATAAGCATTTTCATTGCAGTCGTTTTTCCGGCTCCATTGGCTCCCAAAAATCCGAAGATTTCACCTTTCTCGACTTCGAAACTGATGGCATTAACTGCGGTAAAATCACCAAACATTTTGGTTAATCCTTCTACTTGTATGACCTTTTCGTTGTTCATTATTTTGCCAATTCCATAAAGGTGTCTTCAATGGTTGCCTTGGTTTTTTCAATATGTATGTTTGATAAATTTTTAGCCTCCAAATACATTCTTAAATCTTCAGGATTGAAATCAGATCTGCTATCGGTATAATGCACGAACTCACCAAAAGGATACACGCTATGGTTATGCTCATAATCATTTAAACTATTAATGAGCTGATACATGTTGTTTGCACGAACGTTATAAATTGGTTTCGGGTAATGTTTAACAATGGCTTCAGGTGTATCTATCTCGAGGATTTTTCCACCTTGAATCAAGGCAATTCTGTCACATAATGCCGCTTCATCCATATAAGGTGTTGATACCAGAATGGTGATTCCTTTATCTTGTAAGCGTTTTAACATGTCCCAAAATTCCTTCCGAGATACAGGATCAACACCTGTTGTCGGTTCATCCAAAAACAATACTTTTGGCTTATGGATCAAGGCGCAACTCAATGCCAGCTTTTGCTTCATGCCACCGGATAATTTACCTGCACGACGAGTTTTAAACGGCTCAATCTGCACATAAATGTCTTTGATTAAATCGTAGTTTTCTTCGATAGTGGTTCCAAATATAGTTGCGAAGAAATCCAGATTCTCTTCTACGGTTAAATCTTGATAAAGCGAAAATTTTCCGGGCATATAACCAACACTGTTTCTTATGCTTTTATATTCTTCAACAACATCAAAATCAGCAACGGTTGCTGTACCTTCATCTGCAAATAAAAGCGTGGTTAATATTCTGAATAAAGTGGTTTTACCGGCACCATCGGGACCAATTAATCCAAAGAGTTCACCTTCCTTAACTTCAAAAGAGATGCTTTCCAGGGCTTTGACCTTGTGGTATGATTTTGATATGTTAGAAACCTTTATGCTCATTTATGCTATGTTTACTTTAACCACATTTCTGCCGGCATTCCAATTTTGATACTACCATCATTGGCAACATCTATTTTGACAGCATAAACCAAAGCAACACGTTCTTCTTTAGTTTGGATGATCTTTGGTGTGAATTCGGCTTCTGAAGCGATCCAACTAATAATTCCCTGATAAGATTTCATGGCGTTTCCATCATCGATCTTTACATTAACCTCATCACCAATTTTTATATTCGCCAATTGTGTTTCGCTTACATACACGCGTAACTGCATGGTATTTAAATTGGCTATTTTATACAATGGTTTGCCAAAAACAGTGATTTCATTAGGCTCAGCGTATTTGGTTAAAACCGTTCCGGATATTGGATTTATGATTTTGCTCTTTTGGATCTGGTCGTCAATCTGTTTGAGTTGTACATCAATAGATTTCAATTCATTAACCACAGGAGCGTTTTGGATTTCCACACTTCTAATCTGATTTTTAATAACATCAATTTCACCATTTATGTCATCCAATTGCTTTTGCGTTCCGGCATTATCCTTAATTAAATTTTCAATTCTGGTTCTGTTGGTATTGGCTGTTTTTAACTGTGCATTTAAAACTGAAATCTGGGACAGAACACCTTTTGATTTTGAACTTATTACAGCTTTAGAAACCAATAATTGCTCATGTTTTAATGTTAATGGAATGGTATCGATATAACCTATGAACTGGTCTTTTTCAATAACATCACCTTCATTAATATCAAACTGCATTAACTTTCCGTTGTTCTCTGCTGAAATAGTGATTTCTGTAGCTTCAAAATTGCCATAACCATCTGCTTTATCGTCTCCATTTCCACAGGAAAGTAGGGTAGTGGCCACTAAACTTAATCCTAATATATAGTTGTAGTTTTTCATGACTAAATAATTATTGTCCTTTAATGATATTGTAATTCGCTTTTGCGAGTTGTAGTTGAATTTGATGTCTTACCAGAGTGTTTTCATCTTCGTATAAATTGGTCAATTCTGTGATGTAAGCCGAAGCGGTGATCACGCCATTTTTAAGCTGTGAATCTGCGGTTTGTAATACTTCTTTTCTAAGTTTGATTATGGCTTCATCAGATACTATGATTCCTTCAATTTTCTCGATTTCTTTTTGCTGTTTGTTGAGTTCTATGTTGGTATTGAGCTTAAAGGTTTCAGTTTCGGTATCTATGATATCTTTATTGATGGCTAACGATTCGCGTTCCTTGTTTTTGGAATTCCAGTCAAAAACATTCCAATTCAATTTAATACCAACGATATAAAATCCTTGAAAAGAATTATCTAACATATTCAATCCTGGGTTACCATAACCACCTGTTGCAAATCCGAGTAGTTTTGGCTCGTTCTGTTTCGAAATCAATGCTTCTGAATGTTCGATCTCATCTTTTTTAAGTTGAAAAAATTCCAATTCAGGCCTGTTTAAATCCTCCTGTAACTGTGTTTCAACAAGCGGATTTTGAAACTGGGTAGAAGCATCCAATGGTTGATTGATTAAACTTGATAGCGTTTCAATGAGTACCATTTTGTTGCTTTCAATTTCTTGAAACTGTTGGCTTATTTTTAATAGTTCAGCTTCCAATACTTTATCCGATGACGGTAAAATAACACCGTATTTAATACCAGAAACCACTTCTTTGAGCTTTGCTTCTAATTGTGCTTGTTTTGCTTTTAATAATAACTCAGATTCCTGAGCCAGCAAAATGGAGAAATACAGTTGGTTGACTTGTTGCTTTAATTGATACAGATTGACTTCAACCTGCTTTTGTTTGGTTTTAAGTTGAGCCGATTTCACTTTTAAAGAAGCGTTTGTTAAGCCTCCATTATAAATCAATTGGTTCGCCGATAATGTAGCACGATATTGGTCTTTGTTTAATGGTTCAATGTTAGAGTTTGGGATTGGAACTTCAATCACATCAGATTGATAGGTCGCTTGAGCATCCAGGTTCAACTGTGGTAATTTTGCAGTAGAAATAGCTTCAGCATCCAGTTGATACTGCATTTCTAATAGTTGTGACTGCTTAGCTAAAGGATAGTTTTGAGTTACCAAGCTGTAGCATTCCTCCAGTGTGATATTTTTTTGAGCATACCCAGTAAAAGTTGCTATGCTAATAAAGATGAGTATTAATCGTTTCATTTTATGTGTTCTTTATAGAATTTATAATAAAATTGGCGACTTCGGTCTTACGGTCTTCCATAAGCTGCATGTAAGCTTTATTATCGGCATTGGCAAAAGCCATGATTAAGGGTTTGGCGATAAACGGAAAAATATTCAGTGCCATAATATTAATGAATAATTGTTCGCCACTTATAGGTTTTATAATGCCTTTATTAACTTCTCCATCAACTTGTTTCTTAAACTTCTCAAGGTTGGGAAAGTCTTTATTGTCTTTAAGTTTAAAAATGAAGTCCTGATTCCTGTTGAGCTCTTGAATAATGAAGTTTGGTAAGTACGGATGCTTAATGATGAATGAAATATAATTAGAAGTGAAGTTTTTAACCTTGTCTTCTACTGTAGAATCATCATTTAGAATAGCATTTAATTGCGGTGCTAATAATGAAAAGGCATTTTTGAAAACAGCTTCAAAAAGTAGCTGTTTGCTTCGGTAATAATAATGAAGCATCGCCTTGTTTATGCCCGCTGTATCTGCTATTTCTTGCATACGAGCACCATCCATTCCTTTGGTTTGAAAAACGTTTTTGGCGGCGTTAAGTATCTGTTGTTCTGTATTTTCGTCTTTTGTTTTTGACATATTAACTATATAGTTTAACCATTTGGTTAACAAATATAAAACATATTAATTAGATAAAAAATTCTTAAGGAAAGAATTGATTACTTTCTAAATGATAATCCGAAGAATAAATTAGAATTATAGTCCTTATCCTCACTGGGAGAAAAACTATTGTAGAAATAGCTATAAGAAATATTAAAACTAAAGGATCTGCTAAATGGAATGTCAACTTGTAATTGTTCAGAGATCCTATAATTTGAAAAATCGGCATAAAGAGGTTGAACATATAAGGTGCTTATTAACTCAAGTGTTGTAAAATTCAGCGTAAGCGATAAATAACTGCTGTTTCTGTGATTATAGAATTGTTGACCTGAAGATTGCACTTTTTCAATTTCATACATATAAGAATTTCCGAAATATGCCTTAAAGGATTCCAGTTTAAATTTTTTCTCCTCTCTGGAAATTAATTCCCATGACGCTGGCCTGGGTTCTTTATTTAAATAGTCGATGAATTTAATACGTATGCCCGCTCCTACAAGGTTTCTGGAATTAATGGTCTGTAGTTCATTATTCTGATTTTGAATAAATGCCTCCAATCGGAAATTATCACGAAATTTCTTTTTCTCTGGGTTGCCTAATTTCTTATTATATCTCAAATGAAAAAACCATGAATTTTGAAAATCTTCTGTTTTACTTTTAGCTAAATTATAGCTACCGGTAAAAAAATAGATTTCTGTTGAATCCTTAAATCTAAATGCAGTAGTCAGGGCTGTTCCAATTTGAGAAAGTGAGCTGCCATTATTATTAGAATAATTGAAATTAACATTGCCTCTTAACTTAAAACGAAGTGTATCCAGTTTCATTCGTTTGGATTCAATATTGACCAGTTGTGCATTGGAATTATTATAAAAGAGAATTAATGAGAATAGAAAAAGGAATTTTTTAAGCATATAGCAAATTAAGAAATTTATTTGTTAGCCCTAATTAATTATTTACAGAAATAAACTTCAAGTATATGAAATCTACAACATGAAATTACCTAAAACATTAAATAAATTTGCTTGAGAGATGAAGTACGAATTCTCAAGTGAAATAGCCTTTAACCTGGCATCAATTAGTTTTGATTCTCTTGAATTAACAAGAAAAAGTGAACTTTCTCCTAAAAAGAATTTCCGTTCTTCTGCAGCTAACAAAGTCCTGTAATCATTCACTATGGTATTAGTGAATTCCGTTTGAGTTTTAAAGGACATCAATTCCTGATTAATGGCATCAATTTTATTCTTTAATGTAACTCTGGCTCCTTGCATTTCAAATTCTAAAGTATCAAATTTTAATTTGGCTAGTTTCAGATCACCTCGTTCTTTTCTTAAGAATAAAGGAAAGCTAATGTTTAATCCGCTTTTATAAGAAGTGGTATTGAAGGTTCTTATTTGATCGGCAGTAGGCGATAAAAAATTATATTGAAGATCGACTCTTGGAAGCAATTCATTGAGCTTCAATCTGCGTTCTATTTCCAAACTCTGTAGTTTGTAACCCAGAGATTGAATTTTTGGATGTTCCTCTATATTGAAATTACTTAAATTAAACTGATTTATGTTAAGAGCATCCTCTACAATTTGTACGGTGTTAATGTCTGGTATAACATTTTCCTGTAACTCGACAGGAGTATTATTGTCCAGCCATAAATAATTTGACAATTCAAGTGATGATTTTATATAGGTGATTCTTGCTTTTTCGAGCTCTAATTTGCGGCTGTTTAACACAATGCCGGCTTCAAGTGTGTCAATAGCAGGTCTTTCACCCAATTCAAAACTTTGCTTGATTCCGTCAAGTCTGATGACCGCATTATTTAAAAAGGACTCATAAACCTTTTTCTCATTATAAGCTTTCAGCCAGTTAAAATATGTCACTGAAGCTTGATATAATATATTGTTAACCATTAACTGCCTGTCAACCTGAGCCTGTTTTGTGTACAGTTTGGCTTGCTTCAACATAGCCATCCTTTCATTGATAAGCAGGCCTTTTGCCAACGAAATAGAAACACCAACACTATATAGTCCATCTTCAGGTAAACTGGATTCAGGGTTTAGAAATATACCCTCATTGTTTTCAAAATTCGCTTTTAATTCCACTCCGTACCATGTTGGCACCTTAAAAGTAGAATTCAGTTTATCATAATATTCACTATTCTTGAATTGCTTTCGGTCATAATCAACTTCAAGTTTAGGATCAAATGCACCGCGGGATTTCATCAGTTTAGCTTCACTTTCTGTGATCACTAAATTGGCTTGTTTCACCAGCGGATGATAGCTTTTAACATATCCTAAGTACTCTGATAAAGTCAATTCAGATAATGAATCCTGAGCATTGGAAATTCCAGATAATAGAAAAAGTAAACCGAAAACTAATTTTTTCATGATTATTTTTTAGTTAGTTCATTCTGATTATTTGGTTGATAGTAGTTAGGAGGGAAGCTGTTAAGCTGTCTCCATAGCTCGAACCAAATTGGCACATCGTTTAATAAGGCAATGGTTTTTGCTCCTGAACCTACACGAATTGGCTCCGGCCAGGGATGATCATTTTCATCTGGGGCCAACAGTATTCTATATTTTCCGTTCTCGCTGATGAAGTTTTCAATAGCAACAACTTTAGCTCCATAAGTCCCGTAAGAAACATTTGGCCAGCCACTAAATACAATGGCAGGCCAGCCATCAAACTGAACACGAACCTTTTCCCCAATATGCAACAATGGAAGATCGATTGGCTTCACATAAGTCTCCACGGCCAAATCTATTTGGGCCGGCATTATTCCAACTAAACGATCACCTGCCTTAAAAGTTTCTCCAATTCCTCCTTTAATCGCCTTGTTAATATAACCGTTTTGCGGAGCCGCTACATAAAGCAGACTATTTCGCTTTTGATAATTTGTATAGCTGTTTTCCAATTTAGTAACCTGGGCTGATGCATCGAATTGTCCTGACTGAGCCGTGTACATATCACTCTGAGCCTTCGAAA
>CBDUIO010000031.1:0-13896 GCA_965367355.1 uncultured Flavobacteriaceae bacterium | reverse complement strand
GTAACCTCCGGAGTTAACATGTGATTTTCAATTGTAGAAGAAACAATGCTTTCGAAAGCCAGTTTAAAAGCTTCGTAGTTTTCTTCCTTTAGGGTTAATCCTGCGGCATATTTATGCCCGCCAAACTGTTCAATGTGTTCACTACAGGATTCCAAGGCATTATACACATCAAACCCTTTTACAGATCTTGCAGATGCGGCGAGCTTTTCACCACTTTTCGTAAATACTAATGTAGGTCTGTAATAGGTCTCTATTAATCGAGAAGCCACAATACCAATAACGCCTTTATGCCAAGATTCATTATATACAACAGTAGTAAAGTTCTCCTGTTCTTTTTGTTCTTCAATTTGCTGTAAAGCTTCTTCTGTAATTCTTTTATCTGCATCTCTTCGGTCTGTATTAAATGCTTCTATTTCTTCTGCTAATTGAGTAGCTTTTTCTAAGTTGGTTTCCGTTAACAGATTCACTGCATATTGACCATGTTTCATTCGTCCGGCAGCATTTATCCTGGGAGCAATAATAAAAACAACATCAGTAACAGTTAACGTATCCTTTTTAACCTGATCGATAATAGCCTTAAATCCAGCTCTGGGAGCTTCATTGATAACCTGCAATCCGAAATAGGCCAATACCCTGTTCTCTCCTGTAATCGGCACAATATCGGCTCCTATTGCAGTGGCAACTAAATCGAGATATTCAACTAAATCTTCAGTTGTTTTACCTTCTTCTGATGCCAATGCGTGAATGAGCTTAAAACCGACTCCGCATCCACATAATTCCTTAAATGGATATTCGCAATCATTTCGCTTTGGGTCTAAAACGGCAACTGCCTCCGGAATATTGTCTCCAGGTCTGTGATGATCACAGATAATAAAATCGATGCCTCTTTCTGATGCGTACCTAACTTTGTCAATGGCTTTGATTCCGCAGTCTAAAGCAATGATAAGTGAAAAATCGTTGTCATTTGCAAAATCGATTCCTTTAATAGATATTCCATACCCTTCATCATATCTGTCTGGAATGTACGTGGCGACATTTGTGTATTTACTTAATAAATAAGAAGATACCAAAGATACTGCAGTGGTTCCGTCAACATCATAATCACCATAAACAAGGATATTTTCATTATTAGCAATGGCAAGATTTACCCTTTCCACTGCTTTATCCATATCTTTCATCAGGAATGGGTCGTGCAGATCCTCTAAGCTTGGTCTGAAAAAATATTTTGCGTCTTCATAAGTATTAATACCTCTTTGAACCAAAAGAGATGCAATAGCCTCATCTATTTGAAGTGATTTCTGTAATTCTTTTACTCTTTCTAAATCAGGTTTTGGTTTAAGTGTCCAGCGCATAATTTCATATGGAGAAAATTTCCAATGCTAAAAATATTAAAATTCCCAGAATTATATCATACTGTGCCAAATGAAGAATCTCAAGAAGATATGCTTCGACAAGCTCAGTATGACAAAATACTATTTTTTATGTAAATGAATTTCTGTTTCCATTTTGGCAAATTGGCGAAACATTTCAAAAACGCCACAATATCGATCTATCGATAAATTAACTGCTTTTTCAATTTTCTTTTCGTTTAACTCCTTGCCGTAGAAATGATAATCAACCTTCACTTTGTGATAGTATTTTGGGTGTTCATCTGTCAATTCAGCTGTAGTGACAATCTTAAAGTCGTCAATTTCAACTTTCATTTTATTTAAAAGTGATACAACATCTAGACCAGAACATCCGGCTAATGACGATAACATTAACGCTTTAGGGCGTAATCCTGAATTGGTTCCTCCAAATTCCTTATCAGAGTCTATAGAAATTTTATGCTTGCTGGGATTGTCAGATTCAAAAACCATATCCCTTTTCCATTCAGTTGTAACTATATTAGTCATATGTAGAAATAATTTTGTTAATTGAAGCTGCAAAAATACGACTATTAAATATAAAATTTTGTAACATATGGCACTTGTTTCACCTTTACCTGCAGACCACGATATAGAAACCAAAGAATTAGCTGAATTCTTTAATGAAACTCTCGGTTTTTGTCCAAATTCAGTATTGACAATGCAACGTCGACCGGCAATTAGTAAAGCCTTTATCAATTTAAATAAGGCGGTTATGGCCAATGAAGGTCGTGTGACTTCAGCATTAAAACGGATGATAGCCTGGGTAAGTAGTAATTCTGCTGGTTGCCGATATTGTCAGGCACATGCCATTCGAGCGGCAGAACGTTATGGAGCAGAACAAGAACAGTTGGATAATATTTGGGAATACAGAACACATCCCGCTTTTTCTGATGCCGAACGTGCTGCCTTGGATTTTAGTTTAGCCGCCAGCCAAATTCCTAATGCAGTAGACGACAGGATAAAAAATCGATTGTATAAATACTGGGATGAAGGTGAAATTGTAGAGATGCTCGGTGTGATTTCATTATTTGGATATTTAAACAGGTGGAATGACAGTATGGGAACTTCAATAGAGAATGGTGCCGTAGAAAGTGGTAAGCAGTATTTAAGTAAACATGGCTGGAATAAAGGGAAGCATATTTGATTTGATTTGATTCTCAATTAAGGACTAATATGTTTTTTTATTCTAAGATAAAATGCCTCTAATAATGTAAGGGATTAATTTGTAATCCATTGCTATACTCACTATTCAGTAAAGGTTTACAATTAATTACATATCTCAATTTATTTGTATATTACTTATTCCTTTTTTCCTTTTTAAGAAAAAAGTTGCTTAGTTTATTATTAAATAATTGATTTTTGAAAAGACGTATATTCATATTATTTCTTTTAATTTCTGCTACATGCCTATCTCAAAAAGAAGCAAGTAAATGGCTGTTTGGTGAAAAAGTTGGTTTGCAATTTTTGAATCTTACAGACCCTCCTTTAGTTTTGCGAGGAGAACTCAATACTTTGGAAGGTTGTGCCTCAATAGCCGATAGTAACGGCAATCTTCTTTTTTATTCTGATGGCTCCACGGTTTGGGACAAAAATGATGATATTATGCCCAATGGAACCGATTTATTGGGAGATGAATCCAGCACGCAGTCTGCAATAATAATTCCAAAGCCGCTAGACCCTAATATTTATTATTTATTTACGGTAGGTTCTACCATTGTGCCTACCGGTTATAATTATTATACTATTGATTTATCGTTAAATGGAGGCTTGGGCGAAGTAGTAGGAAGCAATTTCAATTTAACTGATGGTCATGGAGGAAGTGATTGGTCTGAAAAAATAACTGCAGTACAAGGTGGTGAATGCAATACATTTTGGGTGATATCATTGGTAAAAGATCTTTATTATTCTTATAAAGTAGATGTGAATGGTGTAGATCCCAATCCGGTAATTTCTCAAGTTGATTTTTTATCTGATGCGTCAAGAGGTTATCTAAAAGTTTCACCAGATGGATCAAAAATTGTAGCGGCTCATCAAAGTAATGATATGACAACCAGTGGATGTTTTTTATATAGTTTTGATCATATCACCGGCCAAGTAATAAACGATGGTATCTCACTTTTTCCTAATTCTGCAGAACAGTCATATGGAGTTGAATTTTCACCCCAGACCAGTAAACTTTATGTTTCAACGTTTCTGCCTGATAGCAATGTTTATAAGTTATATCAATTTGATTTAACAAATAATAATATTCCTAACTCCAAAATTTTAATCCATAGCGAAAATGATGCGTTTAGGGGAGCATTACAGTTGGGTCCGGATCTAAAGATCTATGCAACAATTCCAAAAGAATATACTGTTGGAACTAATTATTTAGATGTAATTCATAACCCGGAACTGGACGGTTTAGCTTGTGATTTCGATCAAGACTATATTTTCTTCGGATCAGATAGTTATTCTATGCAGGGCCTACCTCCATTTATACAATCATTCTTTTATACTCAGAGAATAAATATTGTTAATCCTTTTGAGCCTGTTACTCCTTTTAGCAGTGACCTTTCCCTTTGTCAGGGTTCCAGCTATACACTGCAGGGTCCGGAAATTCCCGGAGCAGATTATCAGTGGACATTTAGTTTTGGAGGAGGCTCAATTAATCTACCTACTCCTAATCCACCTCATGAATTAATAATAAATGAATTAGGTGCAGATTCACAAGGAACTTACGAACTTGTAGTCACTTCTAATGATGTTAATTGTGACATCCAATATTTAGGTGAAGCCAATGTTTCATTTACGCATCAGCCTTCAATCAACCCATTGGTTACATTGACGAATTGTGATTTTTTTGATAATAATCCAACAGATGGATTTACAACGTTCAATTTGCATAACAGTCTACACGATATATCCAATAATCCCGGGAATACAATGATTTATTATTACTTGAACGCAACCGATGCGGAAAATGATATTTACAATCAAAATTCATTGCCCCAGTATTACATGAATACATTTCCTAATCAAGTGCTCACCACAAAAGTATTTGAATCTGATTCTGAATGCTATAGTTTAGGGCAATTACAATTAATTGTTACTCCAACAACTATTCTTAATACGCCTGATATTTCGAATTGTGATTCCGGAAATGGAACTTCTATTTTTGATTTAGATGAGAAGGAGAATGATCTTAGAAATCAAAATTTTCTCCCCCCTACAACGGATATTGTATTTTATAATACTCTCGAAAATGCCATTGATAAATTGGATCCCATTTCTGCCTTTTATGAATCAAATAATGAAACCATATATTTTTATGCAATTAACAATGGAAACTGTATAGGATCAGGAATATTTAACTTATTAGTTAACCCTTTACCTCCAATAAATCAAGACGACACCAATCTTACATTATGCCAGTTTGACTTTCCGCTTATACTGAATTCAAGTATTGACTATGGTATTGAACAGTTATTTTGGTATGAATGGACTGGAGGTCAAACCACAAATGAGATTATTATAGACAATGAGCAAGTTTTAACTGTAAGGGTCATTGATAAAACAACAGGTTGTGAAAACTCTAAAACATATAATATCTTAAAAAAAACACCTCCAAATATCACAGAAGTTGATGTAAATATTAATTCCGGAACTGTAACGGTTTATACTCAGGAAAATGAAAATCTGGCTTTCGCTTTGGATAATTCAAATGGAATTTACCAGTTAGAAAATGTTTTTAATGATGTAGCTCCAGGAATACATAATGTTTATGTTAGTAATGATTGTGGAATTACGCAAAAACAAATTTATGTTTTAGGGTTCCCGAAGTTTTTTACGCCAAATGAAGATGGGTCCAATGATACGTGGAAAGTAAAAGGCTTGGATACAGGAAGGTTATCAATTTCTAATATTCAGATATTTGACAGATATGGAAAACTCCTAATAACTTTAGAACCAAATTCTGAATGGAACGGGATATACAATGGTAAAAAACTCCCACCATCAGACTATTGGTTTTCAATTAGTATCAAAGATCAAAATGACAATACCAACATTTATAAAGGTCATTTTAGCCTAGTACAATAAAATCTCAAAAGTTTTATTGTACTAATTATTCCCAAACATTTGTAACTACCCAAGTAACAGCTTCCTGCAATGCAGTAACATAATCACAGGGATTGTAATGCGATAACCCGTCTACAACAATAAATTCAACTGTAGATCCCGCATTCACGGCCTTATTGACAAATGATTCCGTTTGCGCAACAGGGAATAATTCATCTGAATTACTGTGAATAACATACAAAGGGATAGAATACATAGGAACACTGCCATCAGCCCTTTCCGGATCATATGAACTGGCCATAGCTATTGAAGCAGTAAAGTATTGAGGAAAAAAATCTATAAAAAACCAACTTGCATTTCCGCCATTACTATATCCAGTAACTAAAACTTTAGACGTATCAACAAACCAATATGTTCTGGCTAAATCCATAAGAGCAACAACTTGATTTTGATTAAAGCCTTCATACCATTGATAAGCACCTGCATTTGGGCTAATAATAAAAGCATCTAATGCTGCAAGCCCGGGTTCAACGTAGCAACTTGTGTTTTGATGTGCTGTCGCACTTCCTCCTGAAGCTCCATGTAATGCCAGAACTAGTGGCCTTCTATTGCTTTCTGAGGCTTCTGAAGGTGCTATTACCCTAAAGTTCCAAAATATTCCTCTATCTAAAGATTCTAATGAAAAATCATTTACGCCAGGTTGTATATCTAAACTTATAAAGTCTGCCGTGACATCGGCCACGGTTCTGGGTGGTAATTGAACAAATGTGGCATCATTAGGAGTGTCGCCACTACAAGCAACTATCAATAAGATACAAGCAAATATCAATATCTTTTTCATCCTTTTTCATTTTGCGATTAGTTATAAATATAACCAAATAAATCCACAGTGTTTCTTAACGAACCTTTCTGAAGCTTATTTTAAGAACAAATTATTCCGAATTCAATAAGAAACTATATTAAAAGTTCTAAATAGGATTTGGCACCATTTGCGATCTTCAGAATAATAAATAGTTATAAAAGTAGAATTACATCTTTCCCCCTACAACAATCACAATTTCACCTTTTGGTGGCTTTGTTACATAGTGCTCTAAAACTTCTTTTGCTGTTCCGCGAATTGTTTCTTCGTATAGTTTAGTTAGCTCTCTGGAAACTGTAACCTGTCTGTCCCCTCCAAAGTATTCAACAAAATGGGTTAGAGTTTTAACGAGTTTATGTGGACTTTCGTAAAAGATCATTGTTCTGGTTTCTTCGGCTAGAAACTTTAATCGTGTTTGTCTTCCTTTTTTAACAGGAAGGAATCCTTCGAACACAAACTTATCATTAGGAAGTCCGGAATTCACTAAAGCAGGGACAAATGCAGTCGCTCCCGGCAAGCATTCCACTTCTATTTCGTTTTCTATACAAGCCCTAACCAATAAAAATCCCGGGTCTGATATAGCAGGCGTGCCGGCATCACTTATAAGAGCAATTGTTGTTCCGCTTTTGAGCTTTTGTATTAAGGAGTCAATGGTTTTATGCTCATTATGCATATGGTGGCTTTGCATATGAGTAGAAATATCAAAGTGCTTTAACAATTTCCCGGATGTGCGTGTGTCTTCTGCCAGGATCAAATCGACTTCATTTAAAACCTTAATAGCTCTTAAAGTCATGTCATCCAAATTACCTATTGGAGTCGGTACAATATAAAGTTTACTCATTAGCTAAACTTAGCTTCTAATAATTCCATAAATCGAGCCTCATAATCTTCTTTATCAGTCCAATTATTATAATCCGGTTTGACTAAATTGTTAATTAAAGATGTGGCTTCTGCAAATGAAGAAGTTGTGTTTAGCTGAGACAGAACACGCTCATAATCTTCAACACTGTCATTAAACAAGTGTTTAATAAACGCCAATTTATCATTCAAACCAATACTTATTGATCCCTTTAATTTATCATTTAATGATTTTTTCTGTGCATTTCTTGCTTCAGCTTCTTCTATAGGTTCAAATTCAGGAATGTCTTTAAAATCTGCCGTAATCTCGTCCAGGTCCTGTTCGTGATATTGCTTTTTTGGAATAGCTTCCTCAAAAATCTTATCTACTTTTTCTGTCTCTGGAGGCATTTGGGCAACCATGTCCTTTATTTTTTCCATCACCGGTTCCATGATTCCGTCATCTTCTATATCATCCAGATTAATATACACCTTATCTTCTACTTCAATATTATCGCTAATCTTGTTGTTAAATGCGGTATCCAGCATACCAAAAAAAGAAGAATCATTCCCTATTGTTGGAATATCACCATCAAAGTTTTCATGCGCAAATTTTAGAACACTTAACTTTTCGTAAAGCTCCTCAACTGCTTTGTGCATTTTTAAAACATCTTCCTTCCCTTTGAGTTTAAGAATCCTGTGTGCAATACTTATCAATTCCGATTCTAATTTCTTTTTCATTTTTTATTTTATTGATTTTACAAAGATAAAAGTAAATCGCTAATAAAATATTAAGTAGTCCTCTTCTCTTATTTTTAGTCCTTTTAAAAACTTTTAAATTTTATCTTATTTTATGGCTTTGATTTTTAATAAATTTGATCCACCTTTAAACAAACGAAATTTTGTATTTGTTTAGTGCTAAAATTACAAAATGTTTCTCGAAAACACAGTAAATCATAAAGAGCAATTTGGCTGGATAGAAGTTATTTGCGGATCTATGTTCTCTGGTAAAACCGAAGAATTGATTCGCAGGCTTAAGCGCGCTCAATTTGCGAGACAGAAGGTTGAAATCTTTAAGCCTGCCATTGATGTTCGTTATGACGAGGCTAAAGTTGTATCTCATGATTCCAATGAAATTCGATCTACACCTGTTCCTGCCGCAGCAAATATTCCTATTTTGGCTGATGGTTGTGATGTTGTTGGTATTGATGAAGCTCAATTCTTTGATGATGAGATAGTAAGGGTATGTAATGATTTGGCTAACAGCGGAGTTCGAGTTATTGTTGCAGGATTGGATATGGATTTTAAAGGAAATCCCTTTGGGCCTATGCCCAATTTAATGGCAACAGCCGAATATGTTACTAAAGTGCATGCTGTATGTACAAGAACCGGAAACCTGGCACAATATAGTTTTAGGAAGTCCAAGAGTGATGATTTGGTTTTGTTAGGTGAGGTTGATGAATATGAACCTCTTAGCAGAGCAGCTTATTTTAAAGCTACAATGCGAGAAAAATTAAGAAATATAAAAGTGAAAGATGCTGAAGAGGTGCCTTCAAAACCCAAATAAACCAAATGTCAAAAGCCAAAGAAACCATACTTGAAATTGATTTAAAGGCTTTAAAACATAATTTCGAGTACTTAAAATCACGAACCAAAGGGAGTGCTAAATTTTTAGCTGTTGTCAAGGCCTTTGGTTATGGCAGTGAATCTGTTGAAATATCGAAATATTTGCAGGATTTGAATGTTGATTATTTTGCTGTTGCCTATGTAAAGGAAGGAGTTGCCTTGCGTAATGCGGGAATCACAAAGCCCATTTTAGTCCTTCATCCCCAACCTGTTAATTTTAAGCTATTAATTGAACACTGCTTAGAGCCAAGTTTGTATAGTTCGAGAACTCTGAATGAATTCATTGCCGTTGCCAACCAGGAAGAACTAACAAATTATCCCGTCCATATAAAATTCAATACAGGACTAAATCGATTGGGTTTCTCAGAATATGATATGGATTCAATCTCGAAAAAACTTAAAGAATCTTCAGCAATACAAGTAAAATCAATCTTTTCTCATTTAGCAGCCAGTGAAGATCTAAATGAAAAAGCATTTACTTTAAACCAAATAGAATCTTTTAAAAGGATATCTCAAAAATTTGAAAATGGAATAGGCTACAGACCGTGGCTACATATTTGCAATACTTCGGGAATTTTAAATTATCCCGACGCACATTTTGATATGGTGCGAAGTGGAATTGGTTTATATGGTTTTGGCAATTCTGATGAAGAAAATAAGAATTTAATTCCAATAGCTTCATTGAAATCGGTCATATCACAGATCCATCAAATAGAAAAGGGTGAGACTGTGGGTTATAACAGAGGACATATTAGTGATTCGTTTCAAAGAACTGCAACCATACCTATTGGCCATGCCGATGGTATAGGGAGACAATATGGCCATGGAAAAGGATTTGTTATCATTAACAACCAAAAATCTCATATTGTTGGAAATGTATGCATGGATATGATCATGGTCAATGTTACTGATATTGATTGCAAAGAAGGCGATGAAGTAATCGTCTTCGGAAAGAAAAATACTGCCGAAGAATTAGGAAAAACAACCAATACAATTTCTTATGAGGTACTAACTTCGGTATCTCAACGAGTAAAACGTGTGTTTTGTCGATAATTGGTAAATAAAAAACCACACAATTCACCTAATGGAGTTCAATTTTTCTTTAATTTTGCCCCAAATTAATACTAACTAAATTATTTAATTATGTTAAAAGAATTTAAGAATTTTATTATGACTGGCAATGTGATTGATTTCGCAGTTGCAGTAATTATGGCTGGAGCACTTGGTGCTGTAATCAACGGTTTTGTATCTAACATTGCTATGCCATTTGTAGGTTATTTTGCAGGTGGAATGAATTTTGAAGATCTTCACTATGCAATGGATGGTGCTGAATATGCAACTTTAGCAGCAGCTAAAGAAGCTGGAGCAGCAGTAATAGCCTACGGAGCATGGATTAACACTATCATCAACTTACTTATTGTTGGATTAGTGATGTTCATGATTGTAAAAGCTTATAATAAAACTAAAAAGCCGGTTGAGCCAGCAGCACCTGCAGGTCCATCTGACAATGATTTATTAGCTGAAATCAGAGATTTATTAAAAAAGAAATAAATCACAGAAAACGATTTATTCATATAAATTTTATATGATTCTTAAAAAAGCCTCGTTTATTTTAAAAACGAGGCTTTTTTTATGCTTTATTTTTGACAATAATTTGTTACTGAATAAGACCTTTCGTAAGATTATTTGATATAATTTTGCTAATTAAATTTTATTTAAAATGAAAGTAGCTGTAGTAGGGGCAACCGGAATGGTTGGCGAGGTCATGAGACGAGTATTAGCGGAACGCAATTTTCCGTTAACTGAATTTATTCCTGTAGCATCAGAAAGATCTGTTGGAAAAGAAATTGATTTCAACGGAAAAAAATATAAAGTGGTTGGATTGCAAACTGCTGTAGACATGAAACCTGACATTGCTATCTTTTCTGCCGGTGGAGGTACATCTTTAGAATGGGCTCCAAAATTTGCAGAAGTAGGTACAACAGTTGTCGATAATTCATCTGCATGGCGAATGGATCCTACCAAAAAATTAGTGGTTCCGGAGATTAATGCTGATGTGCTGACAAAAGAAGATAAAATCATTGCCAATCCTAATTGTTCTACCATACAAATGGTATTGGCATTAGCTCCTTTACACAAAGCTTACAAAATGAAACGTGTTGTTGTTTCGACTTATCAATCGGTTTCCGGGACCGGAGTAAAAGCTGTGCAACAATTAGACAACGAAGTAAAAGGTATTAAAGGAGAAATGGCATATCCATATCAAATAAATAGAAATGCTTTACCACATTGTGATGTGTTCGAAGAAAATGGATATACAAAAGAGGAAATGAAACTTGCCAGAGAACCTCAAAAAATATTCAATGACAGAACCTTTTCAGTTACTGCAACAGCTGTAAGAATTCCAACTTCGGGTGGACATTCTGAATCGGTGAATGTGGAATTCGAGAAAGATTTTGACTTACAGGATGTTCGTAAGCTGCTTAGCCAATCTCCCGGTGTGGTTGTTCAGGATAATACAGACACAAATACCTATCCTATGCCTATTTTTGCAAATGGCAAAGATGATGTTTTTGTTGGCAGAATAAGACGGGATGAAACTCAGCCCAATACATTGAACATGTGGATTGTAGCAGATAATTTAAGAAAAGGAGCTGCAACGAACGCCATTCAAATAGCCGAATATTTGGTCAAGAATGAATTAGTTTAAAAACACTAGAAATTATTGAGATTAAAGGCTCTTACAAATTTATGTAAGAGCTTTTTTTATCTTAATTTTGCTTAAAATTTTTAATCTATTCTCAATGAAAAAAATAATTCTATTTTTAATTACACTTTCCATGGTTATGTCGTGTAAAAAAGAAGGTCAAAAAGACAGAAATATACTAGTTAATTACCCTGAAACCAAAAAGGTAGATACCGTGACCAAATATTTTGGAACTGAGGTGAAAGATCCTTATAGATGGTTAGAAGATGATATGAGCGATGAAACAGGTGATTGGGTGAAAAGACAAAATGAAGTAACCTTTGGTTATTTAAAAAATATCCCTTACCGTGAAGAATTAAAAGAACGCTTAGAAAAATTATGGAACTATGAGAAAGTAGGATCTCCTTTTAAAGAAGGTGATTACACCTATTTCTATAAAAACGACGGATTGCAAAACCAGTACGTTATTTACAGACACAAAACAGGAGCTGACCCTAAAGACGCAGAAATATTTTTAGATCCGAATACTTTTAAAGAAGATGGAACCATTTCATTAGGAGGCGTCAGTTTTACGAAAGATGGAAGCCTTTTGGCATACAGTATTTCAGAAGGTGGAAGCGACTGGAGAAAAATCCTAATTATGGATGCCGAATCCAAAAAGATCATTGAAGATACTTTAGTTGATGTTAAGTTTAGTGGTATGTCGTGGTACAAAAACGAAGGGTTTTATTATTCAAGCTACGACAAGCCTAAAGGCAGTGAGTTATCTGCAAAAACAGATCAGCATAAATTGTATTACCACAAAATTGGAACCTCTCAAAAAGAGGATAAAGTAATCTTTGGTGGAAATCCTGAAGAAAAACACAGATACGTTGGGGGAAAGGTAACAGAAGATAACAATTACCTGCTCATCAGCGCAAGTATATCAACATCTGGTAATAAATTATATTTAAAAGACCTGTCAAAACAAAACAGCCCATTGGTAACTATTTTAGATCATACAGATAGTGACACCAATGTAATTGACAATGTTGGCAGTAAGTTATATTTAGTAACCAATCTAAATGCTCCAAACAAAAAAATTGTAACGGTTGATGCATCCAAACCAACACCGGAAAACTGGAAAGATTTCATCCCTGAAACCGAGCATGTTTTAAGTCCGTCAACAGGAGGAGGATACTTTTTTACTGAATACATGATTGATGCCATTTCACAAGTGAAGCAATACGATTATAACGGACAATTAGTAAGGGAAATAGAACTTCCCGGATTAGGAAATGCAGGTGGTTTTGGAGGTAAAAAAGAAGAAAAAACAGATTACTATTCGTTTACAAACTACAATACGCCTTCAAGCATTTATAAGTTTGATGTGGAAACCGGAAAATCTGAATTGTACTGGAAACCAAACATTGATTTCAATCCGGATGATTATGAAAGCAACCAAGTGTTTTACAATTCTAAAGATGGCACAAAAATACCTATGATGATTACTCATAAAAAAGGCATTGAACTTAACGGTAAAAACCCAACAATTCTATATGGTTATGGAGGATTCAACGTTAGTTTAAACCCGGGATTTAGCATAACAAATGCTGTTTGGATGGAACAAGGTGGAATTTATGCAGTGCCTAATTTACGTGGTGGAGGCGAATATGGAAAAGAATGGCACAAAGCAGGAACAAAACTGCAAAAACAAAATGTGTTTGACGACTTTATTGCTGCTGCAGAATACTTGATAGCAAACAACTATACCTCTTCCAATTATTTAGCAATAAGAGGTGGCTCTAATGGAGGCTTATTGGTTGGTGCGACTATGACACAGCGTCCGGATTTAATGAAGGTTGCTTTACCTGCTGTTGGCGTTTTGGACATGCTGCGCTACCATACGTTTACCGCCGGAGCAGGTTGGGCTTACGATTATGGAACCTCCGAAGACAATAAAGAAATGTTTGATTATTTATATGGCTATTCTCCGCTTCACAATATAAAAGAAGGTGTTGAATATCCCGCAACATTGGTTACAACTGGTGACCATGATGACAGGGTGGTACCTGCCCACAGTTTTAAATTTGCAGCAGAATTACAAAGCAAGCAAGCCGGAAATAATCCTGTATTGATCAGAATTGAAACAGATGCTGGTCATGGGGCCGGAACTCCTGTTAGTAAAACCATTGAGCAATATGCAGATATCTTTGGATTTACTTTGTATAATATGGGTTACGATGTGTTGCCAAGTAAAACTAAAGAGAAGCTAAAAGGGTAAAAGTGATTTGTTTTTGCGCCCTATTTTATGGAAGAATGCCTAACATTTATTTTAACTGTTTTTCCAAGAACAAGGCTTCTTCCACCAACACCATAGTCTAGTCTGTTAATTTCAAATTCTGAAGTGATTCTCACCT
>CBDUIO010000030.1:0-14428 GCA_965367355.1 uncultured Flavobacteriaceae bacterium | reverse complement strand
GATAAACGTCACTATGAAGTAGGTGCAAAACGTATTTTAAATGATGCTTTTCATGAAACTTTGCGATCAATTAATAATGATAAAAAGACATTTACTTATAGCATTGATGATGGTCCGGGACCTGTATCAAAAGATAACGTGACTGGCTATATAGGAGAGGTTTCGGTTATTCCAATTACAGAGGATGATTCCTCTGTGGTCGTTTGGACTTCAAAATGGGCTTCAGATAAAGACGGAGGTGTAGCGGATTTTTGTAATCCGATATATCATGCCTTACTTCAGGATTTAAAAAATCATTTTAGAAATTAGAATAATTTCTAAAAAATTAACATACTTTCTGTTTTAATAATTCCGCTTAAAATGCTCTATTTTCGGGCTAAATCCAGCGGTGTTTCATACCGATTTGTGCAGTTCATCTAAAATATTTGCTGTAATTCACGTTTTTTCACATTTTTTTTTATATTGCTATCCTTCTAGGTCCCCAAAATAGTTTTATTAGACTTTAGAGGTTTAATTATTAATCCATTTACAGATAAATTCTGTTAAGAATTTGTCGACTTCCCTTTCGTTCAATTTTATTACTCTAGAGGTATGTATACATCTCTGTAATAAGATTTTTGGATTAATGCATTTCTAGTTTACTAGATAAAAATAACAATTGTTAAACCTTAAATTATTTAAAAATGAGATCCTTAAAATTACTATTAGTAGCAGCACTTTTTTGCTCTGCATTCGTTGCATGTGAAAAAGATGACTTAAACGAAGACGAATTAATGCTTAACCCTGATGTTGTTTCTGTAACAACGGGTGGTTTAGTTGATGATGATGGTGGAATAGATTAATTCCATCGAAATAATATATTTAAAAGCCCAAGACATTTGTTTTGGGCTTTTTTATTTATATCGAAAAATTATGAATAAATTTGGAAATATTAAAATATTCGGATTTGTTCAATAAATATTTCCCTTTTTTATTAATTTTTATTTCCGCCTCTTTTTCTTTTTCACAAGAAAATGAATTGAGTGAGTTAGACAGTATTTCTTACTTAATAGAGAAATCTGATGACAAATCAATCTCGTTGATCGAAAGATTATCATTTGCTCAAAGTGCCAAGCGATTATCTGAAAAAATTGCCAATGATACTTTGAAGAATAATGCCTTGAGATATATTGCAGTTAATCAATATAGTTTAAAGAATTATAATCTTTTTAAAAATGCAGGAAAAGAATATTTAGAACATTCGATAAAAATAAAGGACTCATTTGGGATTGCTAAAGCTTATGTTTATTTAGGTCAATATTACAATGATACATCATACAGTGACAGTGCCTATTTTTACTATTACAATGCTGAAAAGGTGTATAGGGCGATAAAGGAAGATGAAGAATTGGCTAAAACTTTGCTTAAAATTGCGATTATCCAAAAAAATGAAAAGGACTTTATTGGAAGTGAAGTATCGACTATTGAAGCCATATCTATATTGGAACCATTAGAAGAAAATAATTTTCTACCCCGTTTATATAATAACTTGGGTATTATTTACAATGAATTAGGTGATTATGATGAGGCTATTAATTATTATGAAAAATCATTGGAGAAAATAAGAAAAATGAAAACTCCTGATTTAAAATTAGTCAATAATTTCATTAACAACATTGCAGTTACATATAAGAATTCTAAGAAATATGAAAAGGCTTTAGAAAATTTTGGACTTATACTGGAAGATAAAAACTTAGTGAATGTAAGACCTGATTTTTATGCCTTAGTATTAGGTAATTATGCGCATACTAAATTCTTATTAAATCAAAATGAAGAATTGCCAGGGTTGTATCTTAAAGCGTTAAAAGTATGCGACAGTATCAATAAGGATTATTATAAAATTGCGATTAGTACACATCTTTCAGAATACTACAACAGTCTCAATCAAAAAGATTCTGCCAAATATTACGCATATGCCGCGAAGAATTATGCTGTTAATTTTCATAATGATGATTATTTAAAGACCTTACTGCATCTTTCAAAAATTGAAGAAGATAGTCTCGCCGTAAAATATTATAATGAATATATAACATTGAACGACAGCCTGATCAATAAGGAACGAGCCATCAGAAATAAATTTGCCCGAATTCGTTATGAAACCAAAGAAATAGAACAAAGAAATGAGAGGATTACAAAGGAAAGGTTATATCTTATAATCCTGTCTGTTGCATTGATCCTGTCTATTTTCTTAATATATATCACCATTTCCCAGCGGGCGAAAAACAAGGAATTAAGACTTAATCAGTTACAGCAGGAAGCCAATGAAGAGATCTACAATTTAATGTTGACCCAGCAGGATAAAATAGAGGAAGGAAGAGCCCAAGAAAAACTGAGAATATCAGAAGAGCTTCATGACGGTATTCTGGGGCGATTGTTTGGAACGAGATTAAGTCTGGATAGTTTGAATAAAAATACAGACGAGGATACGGTTAAGAACAGAGGTGCTTATATAAAGGAGTTAAAGTCCATAGAAGATGAGATCAGAAAGATCTCGCATGATCTTAATACTGATTTTGTTTCGGGTTCCGGGTATTTCGATATCATTAAAACATTGGTGGACACGCAGTCCAAAGCGTTTAATCTTAAATATGAGCTCAAGAAGAATGACGACATAGACTGGGAAAGTTTATCGAATAAAACCAAGATCAATTTATATAGAATAATTCAGGAATCTTTACAAAATATTTATAAACATGCTGAAGCTAAATTTGTAAAGATTAACTTTGAATTAAAGAATGAATTTATTTTATTAGAGATCAAAGATGACGGGAATGGTTTTGAAATAAATAAAGTGAAAAAAGGAATAGGTTTAAAGAATATTGCCTCCAGGGTTGAGGATCTGGGCGGTGATCTAAATATAAATTCAATGAGGGGGAAAGGGACTACTATTTTGGTCTTAATTCCAAACTAATAAAAAATCAATCATGCAAAACATTAAAATGTTAATGATAGATGATCATCCTATGATAATTGAGGGTTATCAAAATACGATTCTATCTATTAAAACGCACAAACAGGAATTTGACATTGACATTGCTTCTACTTGTGATGAGGCATTAGAGTACATTCATAATTCATTAAACAGTAAGCCATATGATATACTTTTTGTAGATATAAAAATTCCGCCTTCATCAGATGGTATGATCTCATCTGGAGAAGATCTGGCCAAGTATGCCAGAAAGATGCTTCCTGAGGCTAAAATTATCATTTTGACCATGTACAATGAATCCTATCGCATACACAATATTCTTAAGACCTTAAATCCTGAAGGGTTGCTAATAAAAAGCGACTTGACGTCCAGTGAATTATCAAGTGCCTTTTTAAATATTCTTGAAAATCCGCCATATTATAGCAGTACGGTTAATAATTATTTAAGAAAGACTATTACTACAGATATATTTGTAGATGAAAAGAACAGAAAAATCCTACATTTGTTATCTCAGGGTGTAAAAACCAAAAATTTGGCAGAACATGTAGGTCTCTCATTAAGTGCTGTTGAAAAAAGAAAAAAACAGCTTAAAGAACTGTTTTCTGTAGAGGATGGACAGGATGAAACCTTGTTAAGAGAGGCTAGAAACAAAGGTTTTTTATAGTTTTTTTAAAAAATCGCTGTTTTTTAAGGTGTTTTGTCGTCTCAAAACCCTTGCTGCCATTGATAAGTAGAGGGCTTCCGCATAAATTCTGAGGTTTTTCCACAACATTTCTAACTCATTAAAACTTACCTTTGGTATTAGTCAACAGTACGATTGATTAATCCTCATGTTAATTGTTGATTAATAGCAACCCTCATGGCCCTATGATTAATAAGCACTAATCTTATAATCATGGGGCTTTTTTTGTGACTAAAAGGTGAAGAATTCTGACTTGTATTCCCAAAATGTAGCTATAAAGAACCCCAGGTAAATAACAGCAACAACAAATTTTAAAAAAGTACCTGTCAAGAAGCCCAGAAAAGATCCGAAGGCAGCTTTCATTGCATCTTTTGATTCAGCTTTATTGAGGAGTTCACCAATCAGTGCTCCCAGAAAAGGCCAGATAACAATACCAAAAATCCCAAATACAGGAAAGAATATGGCGACGAGCAATCCAATTGTAGTGCCAAGCATTCCTGCTTTAGTGCCACCAAATTTTTTGGTTCCTACAACAGGTATGATGTAATCCAAAGTAAAAACGAATAAAGCCACTGCAAGTGTAATTCCCAGAAATACCCAATCGTCCGGAACAGTTTTAGATAAATACAGTAACAACAAACCCACCCAGCTTAAAGGAGGTCCCGGTAAGACCGGTAAAAAACTACCTATTATGCCTACGAGCATGAATAAAAAACCAACTATTAATAAAAATATGTCCATCAATAAAAATTAAATACAGATATATGACTAAGATACTATAAGTTTGTTACATGTTTGAGCGTGATATAAAACAAATAATTTGTAATTTTCAAAGACCATTTTTTCTAGAAATGAAGCACCTCTATTTTTTATTCATTCTTTTATTCGTAACATCCTGCAATTATTTTGATGTAAAGAAAACATCTTCAGATGCCATTCTAAAAGAAGAACTTCAAACTGTGAACTGGAAAGAGGTCGATGTGTTCCCTGCATTTGCCGTTTGCGATTCTTCATCCAGCATTCAAGAACGCAAATTATGTTTTGAAAACACCTTGATAAGCCATATTCAAAAAACTCTGGCTCGGGAAAAAATGGTGGTTTCAACAGACCTTAGGGATACGATCTTGATCGATTTTAAATTGTCTGACAAAGGCGAAATATCAATTTTAAATTTAAAAATCAATAAGGAATCACTGGAATCTTTGCCGAATATTACAAATCTTATTAATTCAGCAATTGATTCATTGCCAAAAATATATCCTGCCATTAAGAGAGGACAACTGGTTACTACTCAATTCAAATTACCTATAATTATAAATTCAGATTAAAACCTGATCGCCAGTTTTTGAAGAAATCTCAGGATCTCCACGTACAACCAGATAAGAGACACTAAAAGACCCCAAGTTGCCAGCCATTCTTTATATTTCGGGGCTCTGTTTTTTTGCTTTTCAATAAAATCAAAGTCCAAAAGCAAAGTAAAGGAAGCCACAATTGCAGCCACTACATTAAACCCAATGGCTATCCACGAAGTACCCCAAATAAAAGGATTATGGATCCCGAAAAAACTTAAAATCCAGGAGATGATGTATATAACAAATATACTGGCTGCCGCTGTAACAATAATGGTTCTAAGTCTTTTAGTGACCACTATGATTCGTGTTTGATAAAGCAGTAACATGGTAAAGAAAGTAATGACCGTAACACCTACTGCCTGATACGGTAGATCCGGAAATTTAACATGCGCATAAGAACTAAATCCGCCTAGAAAAAATCCCTTGGCAATGGCATATAATGGCACCAAAAAATGAGCCCAGTGATTACGAACCGAAATGAGTATGCTTATTACAATTGCGGCTAGCATCCCTCCTAAAGTAAACCACTTTACAGGTGTGCCTTCCGAATGAATTTTCCAAACATAAGCTATAATTCCTGTAATGATAGCGAGTAAAAAAAAGGATTTAATTATTATGCCCCGAACCGACATTCTAGTTGATGATTTCTCATCACTCCAAAAGAAGTTGTTAAAAGCAGGATTTGATGTTTTGTAAAGATTCACTATAAATTGAATTTATATCCTAAAGCAATATTGGTAGAAAAATTCCCTTGATTGTCCAGTGATAAAGCGAACAGTTCGTTGTAGTATAACGTTATAAAACTAGTTTCACTTATTTTAATATCTGCTCCCAGACCAAAAATTACCGGAGCATCAAATGAGGTTGCCGATTTATCAACCTGTTCACCACCATCTTCCAAAGTGGTAGTTGAATTCGAAAAACTAAGTGTAACTAATTTTAAGTTAGCATGCATATTGAATTTTTTGGTGTAGATAAATCTGAATCTGTAACCTAAAGCAAGCTCTGTAGTTGAATATTGAAGATCATCACTTTCCAGAACATGGGTCAACTGAAAAAACGTGGCATGGCGTTTAGCAATATTATCATCAAACAATTCCAATTCTGCTCCCAAAAGTGCTGTGTTAACATTATCTGGATTTTCAACGAATGGATTGTTCGTGATTCCCCCAAATAGACCTAATCTGGATTTCAGTTTAATTTTAGTATCAGTAAATGCATAATTGGCATCAACACTGGCGTTATAGCTATTAATAAAATTTCGCAGACTTGGCAAAGTAAGTTTGACCTCCTTGGAATTAATTTCAGGATTGCCAGTCAGTTGTTGTAAGGTATTTATATATTCCTCTTGATAATTACCATTGCTCGATCTGGTATTGGTCAGCTCTATAATTTTGGAGTCTTTTTCTACAAAATATCTGTAATTGCCGTCAATGATATTCCATAAAAGGTCCATTAATCCATCAACCTCCGTTTTTAATTGGTACGTTGTTCCGTTTACAGTATAGTCCTTTTGAGAAAAAGCACTTGAAAATGTGCAAATCATCAGTAAGATTAAGCCTAGATTTTTCATTATTGTTTGGGTATGTAGTTAATTGATATGTTAAAAATAAGAAATATTATACAACTGGCTATTTTTTATAGTATTTCCCTTTCCATTGATACCCTTTAAAAACCGATATAAATGCCACGTAAACACTAAAAAACGGATATATAAAACTGCTTAAAAAATAGGTAGCTAAAAAATCTTCCTGATCTAAAAAACGAGCGGTCTTGAAAATTAGTAAAAAATCTATACTGAATTTCACAACAAAAATATAACCTATGATTTTAGGATTGATAGTACCAATTATTGCTAATAGCAATCCGCAAATAATAGAAGCGTTCATTATTAGAACCAACAATCCTGTTATTTTTCCGAATAGATTATTGTAACTGGATGTTTTTGCAGCCCAACGAACGCGTTGTGATAATAAACTCCTTAGATCTGGTTGAGGTTTGGTTTTAACAGCGGCAAGTTCTGTTTTTAAATAGTAAACATCCTTTGGATACTGTTTTAAAGCTTTTTCCAATAAAAAAATATCATCACCGCTCGAAATATGCATGTTCCCTTCAAATCCTTTTACCTCGATGAACAGGGCTTTCTTATAAGCTAAATTAGCCCCATTGCATAAAAATGGTTTTCCAATACCAAATCCGCCAATTGTAGAACCAATCAAGCTCATAAAATCCAATGCCTGAAACCGCTTTAAAAACGAATTAATTCCATAATAGCGTACCGGAGCAACAAGTAACTTTGGATTGTTTTTCTGAATAAAACTATCAAAACTTTTTAACCAGTATTTTGGAGCAACACAATCGGCATCAGTTGTTATAATCCATTCGTGTTTTGCATTAGAAACACCTGTATTGATAGCATCTTTTTTAGGTGAATTGGTCTTACGTTCTGACTCTAAAATCTTTATGTCAGTTCGAGTGGAATTCTCCTTAGAGAATCTTGCATCGAGAACTTTTTGAATTACACCTTTTGAATCATCATCAGAATCATCATTCACTAAGATCACTTCAAATAAATCATCAGGGTAGTCGAGAGCAGCTAGTGATTTAAGTAGGGCAGGTAAATTATTAGCTTCATTCTTAAACGGGATGATGATGGAGAAGGTTGTTTTAGGATCTGTTTCCGATAAATTAAAGTTTTTAACTCTATCAAAACCAATAACAAAGCTTCCAATAAGAATGAGATAAGCAATTGTAACAAAAATTAAAATCAGAGTCATTGATCATCAGAATTATACCAATTAAAATTAAGCACATAATAACTACCAAAAATACTTGGGAGAACAAAATTCAGCAACCACATAATCGTAACAATAGTTAAAATAGTTAATTCATTCACATGCACAAAAGAAAACAGATAGACTGCAACACTGCCTTTTATAATGACATCAAAAATAAAGATAGAAGGTATGACAGAGGCTAACAAATACATACTTGTTATAACTACCATGGCATCTATATAAGTAAGATTGATATTAAAAATACATAGGAGCAGGTAAAACTGGAATGAGAAGATCAAATAGCGAATTATGGAATAAAAAATATTTAAAACATGAATTTTAACTGAGATTTCTTTTATATAATCTTTGATTCGTTCTATGGAAAAGCCTTTTATATGAAACCGATTCTGGTTTAGTCCTAAAATTGCAAAACCCAAAATAAAGGCGATAATAATTGATAGTCTTGATAGTTTTACAAAAGAAATTTCCACTTCATAATTGTTGATAAAAATTAAAAATCCTGCAATGCCCAGCACGGTTGTGATCATCATTTGAGTCATATTTCCCAGTAAATTTAGAAGTATGATCCGTTTTCTGAATTGTTTTGCGAAATAGACTGCTTTTGCTCCATATTCTCCAATTCTATTTGGAGTAAACAGTGACGCGGTATGAGCACCTAAACTTTGTTCAATGGAATCCCTTAAGCTTATTTTTTTAACGAAAGAAGCCAAATTCTGCCATTTTAAAATTTCAAAAAACCAATTAAAAATGGTTAAAAACAGGACAAAAAAGACTTGTTTTGGACTAAAAACATCCTTTTTTGATAAAAAATCAACAAAAACTGTAAAATCGAGTTGGTCATTGTTTGTTAGTTTATTATATATAAAAAAGAAGGCCCCTGATACAATGCTTAATTTAATAAGGACAAAAAAGAATTGTTTAGTTTTGTAAGATAAAGTCCCAATTATCATGGTTTAAATAAAGTCTTATGGTCACAAATTAAAACATAATTGCAACATGAACGAATCTTTTGTAAAATTAAAACGCAACTTAATTTTAGTTTTAGTTTGCTTAATCTTCAGTCAACATTATGGTCAAGGGGATTCAAGTACTTGGAAGGCACAAATAGCTTTTGGGTTTAATTATCCGGATGTTGACGGATTTGTTCAAGATTTTGAAGCCAAGCCATTGAATTTCCCGACGATCAATTTAGGAGTGCAATATATGTTTAGCAGAAATTTAGGTGCAAAACTTGATTTTGGTTATAATCGATTTTCGAATGGTGAGAATTCTCCTGAATTTAAAACCAATTACTCCAGGATAAACGGGCAATTGGTTTATGATGTCACTAATAAACTTCGATTTTTACCACCTTCAATAAGTATTGTTGGTCATATTGGTCCGGGATTGAGCTTTATTAAACCTTTAGGAACATATGGTGACAATAAACATTCTTTTTTTAATACCTTGGCCGGATTGGAATTGCATTACAGGATCGCACAAACCGTTTCGGTTTATACCGATGCATCTTATGTCATGAATTTTTCTAAGGACAAAACATACAATCCAATATCCGATGGATATGGGACGTTTAATAATAACTTATTTACTATAACAATTGGATTTTCGGTATCATTGAGTGGTTGTTACTATTGTGATTGATGAATAAAGAAAAGATAATATTAGGGATTGATCCGGGAACCAGCATTATGGGTTTTGGACTGATAAAAGTTGTCAATAAAAAGATGTTTTTTATTCAGTTAAACGAGCTAAGCCTCAAAAAATATAACGATCATTATTTAAAACTGAAATTAATTTTTGAGCGCACTATAGAATTGATAGACACTCATCACCCTGATGAAATAGCCATTGAAGCACCTTTTTACGGGAAGAATGTACAGAGTATGCTAAAGCTTGGACGCGCACAGGGAGTAGCCATGGCAGCAGGATTAAGCAGGCAGATTCCAATTACAGAATACCTTCCTAAAAAGATAAAAATGGCCATCACAGGAAATGGAAATGCCAGCAAAGAACAAGTAGCCAAAATGCTTCAAAGCTTATTAGATTTGAAGACTTTACCCAAAAACCTCGATGCCACAGATGGATTGGCTGCAGCCGTTTGTCATTTTTATAATTCGGGGAAGATCACTGGAGATAAAAACTATTCAGGATGGTCAAGTTTTGTTAAGCAGAACGAGAATAGGATCAAGTAGGCAGTTTACAGTTGCAGTATTCAGAAATTACGAGTTTAAGTTTTAAGAGAATTTTAATAATATTTATTAGCTATTCAGAAAATGAATTTAATTATTAGTAAAACTGCCAACTGCGACTGAATATTGAACACTAAATGAGCGGAATTTACATACATATACCTTTTTGCAAGCAAGCATGTCATTACTGCGATTTTCATTTTTCCACTTCAATTAAAAAGAAAGAAGAATTGCTTTCAGCTTTAAAAACTGAATTGGTTTTAAGGAAACAAGAATTTCAAGGTCAAATTGTTGAAACCATTTATTTTGGAGGAGGAACACCTTCAATTTTGACGATTGACGAATTACGACTATTGATAGAGGAAGTATATAGAAATTACCAAGTTGTTGAAAACCCGGAAATAACTCTTGAAGCAAATCCGGATGATTTGGTGTCAGTTAGAGCGCAGTCGAAAACTATTTTTGAGGAATATTTAGATATTGGAATAAACAGATTAAGTATTGGCATTCAGTCTTTTTTTGAGGACGATTTAAAAGGTATGAATCGGGCACATTCGGCTAATGAAGCTAAGGAGTGTCTGGAAAATGCTACAAAATATTTTGATAATATTACCATCGATCTTATTTACGGAATTCCGAATATGAGCCTTGAAAAATGGAATGAAAACTTAAGATCCGCTTTTAATTTTGGGATTAACCACATTTCTGCTTATGCGCTTACAGTTGAGCCAAAAACAGCACTGGATATTTTTATAAAGAAAGGGACCTATCCATCTTTAAATGATGACCTGGCCTTAAAGCATTTTAACCTTTTAGTTAGTGAAACAGAAAAGAAGGGTTTTATTCAATATGAAGTATCAAATTTTGGAAAACCCGATTATTTCTCGAAACATAACACAAGTTATTGGCAAGGGAAACCTTATCTGGGAATTGGTCCTTCAGCACATTCATTTAATGGCAAGCGCCGTAGCTGGAATGTTGCCAACAATACAAAATACATTCAATCCATTAGTCAACATAAACTTCCGTCAGAAATTGAAGACCTATCAGGAAAAGATATGTTTAATGAATATGTTATGACGGGCTTAAGAACCATTTGGGGAATATCGTTGGATAAAATTAAAAGTGAATTTGGATCAGAATACAAAGAAAGCCTTGAAATATCTGCTGAAAAGTATATTAAGGATGGATTGCTTTTTAGAGAGAACCAAATCCTTAAAACCACAAATAAGGGAAAATTTTTAGCAGACGGAATAGCCTCTGATTTATTTATCCTGAACTAGATTCAGGATCTTTATATTGAAATTTCGATTAAAATTAAAATATTAGATATGGAAGAAGGATTTTTATACATTCTATCTAATAAAAACCGAACTACACTTTACATTGGTGCGACAAAAAAATTAAAGGAGCGTATTGAACTTCATATTGCAGGAAAAGCATCAGAATTTACTAAAAAATATAATGTCATTGAATTAATGTAATTTGAAAAATATACTAATAAACACGATGCTTTTGCCAGAGAAAAACAATTAAAAAATTGGAAAAAAGAATGGAAATGGAATCTTATAAAATCAAAAAATCTTAAATTAAAAAACTTATATTTGGAGTTGTAAGTATCTTTAGTAAAAGATGCTGAAATAAATTCAGCATAAATGATCGCATCAATAAAATTAAATAGTAAATCATATCAATTTGATTTGTCAAAACCAATAGATATTTCAATTCCCTTGAAAGCTTCAAAATCCAATGTAAATGCCTGGTATATAAAAGAACCCAGAATTGAGCCTGAAGAGTTTGAAGGATTTACTGCTGCGGTATCGCAGGGAGCTTCCATCAATTTCAATAATATTTTTTTTAATCCACATGGTCATGGAACTCACACAGAATGTGTTGGTCATATTACAGAAAAAGTTCATTCTGTAAACAAGAATTTAAACCAGTATTTCTTTTTAGCAGAACTCGTTACTGTTGCTCCAACAATTCTAAATGGGGATTTTGTGATCTCTAAAAAGCAATTGCAATTTGCTTTGGGAAACAAAAAAAGAGATGCCATTGTTATAAGAACATTGCCAAATACCAGAGAGAAACTATCAAAACAATACTCATATTCGAATCCCCCTTATATGCTGGAGGAAGCAGCTATTTATTTAAAAGAAAAAGAAATTAAACATTTGCTAATTGATCTGCCAAGTGTTGATAGGGAAAAAGATGAAGGGTTATTATTATCTCACAATGCCTTCTGGAATACGAATGGGAAACTCAGAATGGATGCAACAATTACGGAATTGATCTTTGTTCCGAATAATGTAGATGATGGAAGTTACTTGCTGGATATACAAATGGCTCCTTTTGAAAATGATGCATCACCCAGCAGACCTGTTTTATATAAATTAGAAGATTAATAATGGAAGCATTTCTAGGAATTATCATTGGTGTTTTGGTTAGCTTGGGTGTTGTCACTTTTTTAAAGTCCGTTAAAAAAAAGCAATTGGTCAATTCCCAATCCGTTCTTTTATTGGACAAAATCAAAACGGTTTGTAAGTTTATTACGGTTGAAGGCGATTTTGCGGAAATTTACCATTACGAAGATGTTAAAGAACGCTTTTTAAAATTGGTGACCAGTAAAAAGAAAGCCTTAGTAGTAATTAATGCTAAAGCCCATGTAGGTTATGATTTGTCAAAGATAAAATTAGAGTCAGATAAAGCGAATAAAAAAATTATTCTAAAACATTTTCCTCAACCGGAAGTGCTATCCATAGAGACTAATTTAAATTATTATGATAAGTCTGATGGTTATTTCAATAAATTTGAAGCATCGGATCTAACCGGTTTACATAATGAGGCAAAAAAACATATTCAAGACAAAATCCCGCAAAGTGGTTTGATACAAATTGCTCAAAAGGAAGCTTTAGAAACAATATCCTTAATTGAAACAATTGTTCAGACCATAGGATGGAAATTGGATTATTCGGCTTTAAAAATTGAAGAATCACCCAAGAAACTTGAAAAATGAATATCGAGCAGCTTCGAGAATATTGTCTGGCTAAAAACAAAGCAACAGAAGGTTTTCCATTTGATGAGCATACTTTGGTGTTTAAAGTTTTAGGTAAAATGTTTGCATTATGTCCTTTGGAAAAATGGGAAAAAGGAGAATCATCCATCATGCTAAAATGTGATCCGGAATATACAACTGAGTTGCGAGATCAATATGAAAGCATATATGCAGGACCTTATGTAAGTAACAAACATTGGAATACTGTAGATGTATATAAAGGAGAATTAGATCCAAAATTTATACTTGAATTAATAGACCATAGTTATGATATGGTTGTTAAAGGCATGACTAAAAAACTTCGTTCGCAGCTTTAATATTGTAAAAAGCGTTAAATCTTAAACATTGTGTAATCTTTTAACATAAAAAGCAATAGTTATTGTATTACTTTTTTTTGTATATTACATCGCTTCATATCGAGAAACTATTCCCATAGTTATTTTTTTTTACTGACATTCATAGCAAATTTTAATTTGAATTAATTAATCATTTATATACTAATTTAAAATTTGAAATTATGAAAACAACCAACCGATTGAGTATTGTATTTCTTACAATGCTATTACTATTTAGTACATCAATAATTGCCCAAGACGAAGCCAAGAGACCAATGTATGTCGTGGCGACTCAATTACACTGGAATATGGATTATGACGGTGATGGTGATTGGAAAGCCATTGAAAAAGAGTATATGGATAAAGTAACCAAAAAGAATGAACATGTAATGACGGGAAGATTTTATACTCATTTATTGACAGAGAATAGCACAGAACTATTGTATGTGCAAACCTTCGCTAACTGGGAAGCTATTGATAAAGCTTCTGCCAGAGATGCAGAATTGGAAAAGGCAGCATGGCCTGATGAAGCTAAAAGAGAAGCTTTTTTAAAATCTCGAAATGCATTTTATTCAAGGCAACATTCAGATGAGATCTATGCCACTATGGCTGGTGCCAAGGATATGAGTGAGGCACCAACAAAAGATATGATCTTATACTTAAGAAAAAGTCATTTTGCATTTCCAAAAGAAGGAACGAATAAAGAATTCAATGAGTTAAGAAAAGAATATACAGACAATGTTTTTAAAAAGAATGAACTTATAAAAGGCTATTACCCAAACAGGCATGTATGGGGAGCAGATGGAACTGAATTTGTTGAGGCTTTTATGTTGGACTCCATGGATGATCTTGATGATATGCTTTCAAAAAATGGAGAATTATTCAGAGCTTATATGACAGATGAAGATAAAAGAAAAGAATATTGGGATAAATTAGGTAAATATTTCACAGGAGTACATGGGGATTATGTGTATACAATGGTACACGGTATTACTGAATAGTTGTAATCTTATATATTGTATAAAAGGATGCCAATTGGCATCCTTTTT
>CBDUIO010000029.1:0-14453 GCA_965367355.1 uncultured Flavobacteriaceae bacterium | reverse complement strand
AGTAAACTTTTATCACGGAATATTTTTGAAGCAATATAAGATCTGTTGAGTTCATTATTTTCATAAGCTTCATCACCAAAAAGATTGATAATCTTTCTTCTAAGAACTTTAGAAGTATTCATTAATCTTTTGGCTTGTTCATCGGCAATATAAACAGGTACGTTTAATTCTTCAAAAAAGTTTGCCACAGTTGTCTTGCCACTTCCAATTCCACCTGTTAGTCCTACAATAATCATTCTGATATAATGAATTCTATTCGTTTTTGATTTAGTTTTACATTTTTAACCTTAGGTGGGAACTTAACCAATGTTGCTTCCAAATAGGTTCTTCCTTCTACTATATTCTTAAAATCACATTCAATAATAAAATCATTTTTACTGACTTCCTCAAAATTACTTAAACTTGTGTAATATGAAATTCCAATAGTTTTTGGGAAAAAATTTATTTTTAGGTTACTTGGAATATTGATAACATCTACAGGGACATCCACAATTCCTTCTGTAAATTTTTCAACATCTCCTTTTACTCTTATTTCTTTATGTGAATACACGAAATTTAAAGAACTATCAGGTAAAATCAAGTTTAATGGTGTATCAATATCACTTTTTACATCTTTTAAATTCAATACTTGGGTCTCTAATCTTGTAATAGTATCCAATAATATTTTTGGCCCAATTAACTTTATACTATCAGGCAGCAAGGTTAAATTCTCACTAATATTAAATCCCGGAGCAAAAATTATATCAGATTTTAATACAACTGGGATTTTTTTAACAGCATTTCTGTCAAACCTGAAAATCAGTGAATCTGGAGATACTGCCATGATTTCAACACTCTCTCCAAATTGAGAATTTATATGGGCCAATCCAATTTTATTGGTCCAAAAATACTCATTGCCTTTGCTATTCAAATCTTTAAGATCAACAGTTACTTCCGGATTTGATAAATAATACCTTAAAAACTTAAATCCGTATGTCCTTAGAGTAATATTCAGTTTGTGCGATGTATCCTTTAGGATAACAAAATTTTCAGCAGAATTTATGGGTTTTATTTGAAAAGTAATTGTCTTAGTATAGTCTTTGGTTAATTTGGTTAACAACAAAAACATGAATGATAATAGAAAAAAGAGAAAGAATATATTTATTTGTCTACTCTTTACAGATTTAATTAGTTTAGATCTAAGAAATTTTATCATTTTGTTTTAAAGAATAAAAATGGAAACACTTCATCAGGTTTTTTGTTAAATATGCTGATTTTTACAGTTGAAAAGATAAAACCGAAACCATAGCCTAAAAATTGTATTAAAGTTGCTATCACAGACATTATCGATACCAATATGTTCTTGTTTTTAATTAAAGATACCACAAATACCAACATAAAATAAATTACATAAACAAGAAGAAAAAAGGCATATCCAAAAAACAATAAAAGAACCGACAAAAGTAATCCCATACTAAAAAGAGTTGGGAGCCAATAGGTAAATCGTTTTGTATCAGGATGCCACTTATTTAAAATAGGTCTTGCCAACCCAAATTTATACACCTGTTTAAAAAACTTTGCCCACGAAATTCTTCTTTTATGATATACAAAAACGTTTGAAATCAATTTGGTTCTAAATCCCAATTTATTCAATCTAATTGAGAGATCTGGATCTTCTCCGGGATGAATATTACCAAATCCACCAGATCTCAAAAAGGCTTCTTTAGAAATCCCCATATTAAAGCTTCTGGGTTCAAAAGTATTGATGCTTTTTTTATTCCCTCTTATTCCACCCGTTGTTATAAATGAAGTCATGGAAAAATTTATGGCTTTTTGCAAATTGCTGAATGAAGGATGTGCAGCATCCGGACCACCAAAACAGTCTGTGAATTCTTTATTTAAGACATCCAAAATATTAGTTAAATAATCTGGTGGTAAAATGCAGTCGGAATCCAGGATGATAAAATAGTTGCCTTTAGCTTTACTCATTCCAAAATTTCTGGAGTCTCCGGGACCTGAATTTTCTTTAAAATAATAACTGATATTTAATTTATCGGAGAAAGCATCTACTATGGGTTTCGACGAAATTGCAGAGCCATCTTCAATTATTACAATTTCATATGTGCCATTATAATTTAAGCCAACAAAGCTATCTAACAGCTCTTGAATTTCCTGGGGTCTGTTAAAAACTGGTATAATGAAAGATATGTTCAAGTCCATTGGTGCAAAGGTAATTAAACCATAAAATAAAAGCCACCAATATGGTGGCTTTTGAAATATATATAAAATAATAATTATTCCTGTTCCTGCAAAACTTCAAATTGCGACAATTTATAAAGTTCGAGATCTTCAATTTCAAAATTATTGATATAATCAAATCTTTCTTGATTCTCCGATCGTGCCAAATTGATAAAGAGTTTAGCTGTTTTATAGAATTTTTCATCTCTCTGACCATTAATAACCAACAAATAACCCATGATGATATTCCCTGCCATTTCCACTAGTCTTCTGGAATGAAAATCCAAAAATTCTGAGTTATCCAAATCAATAACTCTGTTAGCTATGGATTCAAAAGCTTCAGTCATTTTATGAAGTTTGGTTCTGATCTCACAATTTTTATCGGAAACTTCAGTATCATACTGTTTTATTTGCTCCAAGAAAACACCAGTTGTTACACCTTTAATGGCTGCTACAGCCTGTAGTTGTGATGTCCCTTCGTAAATTGAAGTAATTCTGGCATCTCTATAAATTCGTTCAATAGGGAAATCCTTCATAAATCCGGTTCCACCATGTATTTGAAGTGAATCATAGGCAATCTTGTTGCAAGCTTCACTTGCTGTTAACTTAATTAATGGTGTAAAGACATTAGCCAGTTTTGAATACGCTTTCATTTCCTGTCTTTCTTCAGGCTCAAGCTGTCTTTCTTTCATGACCTCTTCATAGACTTTGGTCACATCAACAAAACGAGTGGTTTCATATAATAATGTCCTAAGGGCCTCTACGCGAATTCTCATATTAGAGATCATCTCATAAACCGCTGGGAATTTTACAATTACTTTACCGAATTGTGCACGTTCCTCTGCATATTTTAAGGCTTCTCTGTAAGCAGCATCTGCAATTCCAACAGATTGTGCGCCAACACCTAATCTTGCTGAGTTCATTAAAGCCATGACATATTTTATAAGTCCGAATCGTTCTTTACCAACCAATTCTGCAGGAGCATCTTTAAAGACCAATTCGCAGGTTGGTGAACCTTTTATGCCTAATTTCTTTTCAAGATGTCTTATTTGAACTGCATGACTATTACGGTCGTAAATGAACATAGACAATCCTCTGGCATCTATTGTTCCTTCTTCAGATCTCGCCAGGACAAGCGAAATATCTGCATCGCCATTTGTTATAAATCGTTTAACCCCATTTAGCTTCCAGATGTTTTCCTTCTCGTCAAATGTAGCCTTTAATTTAACCGACTGTAAATCTGATCCTGCATCAGGTTCAGTCAAGACCATTGCTGCTGTTGCACCATCTCTTGTGAATCGAGGAAGAAACTTCTCTTTTTGCTCTTCAGAACCAAATTCATTGATTGTTTCCGCGCAATCCTGTAATCCCCAAATATTTGCAAATCCCGCATCTGCCCTAGCCACCATTTCGGCTGCCATAACATATGGTAATAAAGGAAAATTCAAACCGCCATATTTTCTTGGTAATGCCATTCCTATCAAACCTGCATCGTAAAGAGCTTTATAATCGGCATTTGTGCCTTTTGCGTAAATTACCTCATTATTTACTAAATGCGGACCTTCAAGATCCACACCTTCTGCATTTTCTGCAATAGTTTCTGAACAAATTTCACCAACTATTTCCAAGATCTTTTCATAGGTATCTATGGCATCCTCATGATTAAGAGGTGCGTAGTCGTATTTATCTGATTCTTCAAAATTCCGTTCCTTAAGACTAACAATTTTTTGAACTATTGGATGTCGTAAATGAAATTTAAAATCGGATGTATCATTAAAAAAGTTATCCATTATATCTTTTTTTTAATCAGTTTTGTTGAAATACAAATATTCTGAAGGTTTGTTTATTTTGCGTTCTTCTTATAATATTTTATCATCTTAGGAACCACTTCGCCCAGGTCTCCATGAATGACATAATCCGCTATTTTATTTATAGGAGCTTCCGGATCATTATTGATTGAAATGATCATGGATGCCTCCTGCATACCTGCTCTATGCTGTATTGCACCAGAAATTCCGGCAGCTATATATAGTTTTGGCCTTACTGTAGTTCCGGTTTGACCAATTTGCCGGTCGTGGTCTATAAATCCAGCATCTACAGCAGCCCTTGAACCTCCTACTTCACCTCCAAGCAAATCTGCCAGGTCTTGTAAATGTTGAAAATTTTCTTTTGAACCCACGCCATATCCTCCTGCAACTATAATTGGAGCTTCTTTAAGATTCACTCCTGATTGTTCAATATGTCGTTCTATGATTTTAACAACAAAATCTCCCTCTTTTACAATTTCATCAACATTAACCTGAATAATTTCTGTTATATATTTTGGGTCAATGATCTCTTTCTTCATCACACCTTCCCTAACCGTTGCCATTTGAGGATGCATATCCCAGTTAATGATATTAGCCATAATACTGCCTCCAAACGCAGGCCTCATGGCGTATAACAAATCTTTGTATTCCATTTTACCCTTTTTATCAAAATGGTCACCAATATCAAGAATAGTGCAGTCTGCTGTAAGTCCGCAATTTAAAACCGATGCTATTCTTGGAGCAAGGTCTCTTCCTACCGAGGTAGCTCCAAATAGTACTATTTGAGGATCTTGTTTCCTTAAAATGTGTTCTGCCAAAGAAGCATGCGGTAAAGTTCTATAAGGTTCCAATCTTTCATTATCAGCAATAAATAAAGTATCGACACCATATGGTGCAATTTGATCTTTTATCTTACTCAAATCTTTGCCAAAGACCATTGCTTCCAGTTTACATTCTAACTTATCGGCTAATTTTTTACCGGCTGAGAGCAGTTCCTGACTTATTTCTGCTACCTTTTGGTTTTCAACTTCACAATAGACAAATACGTTTTTCATCATTAATTCAATTTAGTTATACCTGCTAACCTATGGTATGTTTTTCAATGAGCTCTTTAATCATCAATTCTATTTCTTCGTCATTGCCACTCAGCTTTTTGGATTCTTTTGCCGTTAGAACAATACTTTCGACACTTTTTACCTTCGTAGGAGAACCTGTTAAACCTATTTTTTCAAGATCTGCTTCAATATCTTCTACACTCCATTCAGGAATAGTTAAATAAGGTCTCTTTTTATGCAGGTCCAACAGCAATTCACTTGTGGTACTGGAATTCAATTCTGTGCCTGTTCTTGCATACTTATATTTCATTACTCTTTTTGCGTGTCTTGATCTGCACGCTGGTGATGACCCATGAACAGTTATTAAACAAGGCATTGGAGAGGAAACGGTTTCAACACCTTTTTCCAGCCGTCTCCTTGCAATAATCTCTTTATCATGTATATCGATTATTTGATCAACATAAGTAATTTGAGGTACTTTAAGTTTGTCAGCGCATTGAGGTCCAACCTGGGCAGTATCACCATCTATAGCTTGTCGTCCTCCTAAAATAAGATCAAATTGACCTATCTTTTGAATACCTTTTACCAGAGTATAACTTGTAGCCAAAGTATCAGCACCTCCAAATCGCCTGTCAGATATCATAACACCATAATCTGCACCTCTGTAATACCCCTCCCGGATGATGTCTGCAGCTCTTTTTGGTCCCATTGTTAAAACCGTTACCTGCGTTCCCGGTATTCTATCTTTAATATTTAAAGCCAATTCTAATGCATGAAGATCATCAGGATTAAAAACGGTTTGCAGTTTACCTCTGTTTACCGTACCATCATCTTTCATGGCATCGGGACCTACATGTCTTGTATCCGGAACCTGCTTTGCCAGAACAATAATTTTGAGTGGTCTCATATTATTTCTTTAATTGAAGATTTATGATAATTTCTCAAAATTAATTGAAATAAATCAGCTAAATGATGACAAAACTCATGCTTTAAAAATTAAAATGGACAGAATTATAACTTAGAAATACCAATTAAATAAAAACAAAAAAGGGTGATTACAAATCACCCTTTAAAACTATATTTTGAACCAACTTATTTTTTAGCCGATTTTTTCGAATCTTCAGATTCAGCTGGCTGCGGCTGGCTCTTCATAAAATCATCCATTAATGCAGTGCTTACTCCCATATTGGAAAATCCACCGTCATGAAACAGGTTTTGAAGCGTTACTTTTTTAGTAAGGTCAGAAAATAAACTAATTGTATAATCTGCACACTCTTCTGCGGTTGCATTACCAAGAGGTGACATCTTTTCTGCAAAAGCAATAAATCCATCAAACCCTTTTACGCCACTACCGGCAGTTGTAGGCGTTGGTGATTGAGAAATAGTATTAACCCGTACTTTTTTATCACGTCCAAAGTAATAACCAAAACTTCTGGCAACAGACTCTAAGTAAGCCTTATTATCTGCCATATCATTATAATCGGGAAAAACACGTTGAGCTGCCATATAAGTTAAAGCAATAATACTTCCCCATTCATTCATCACGTCTTTATTATATAAAACACTCATCAATCTATGAAATGATAAAGCCGATACATCCCAGCCTGTCTTAGTAAAATTATAATCCTGATGGGTATATGGATTGCCTCTTCGCACGTTTACAGACATTCCAATGGAGTGCAATACAAAATCTATATTACCTCCTAATATTTTCACTGATTCATCTACCAGATGCTCCAGATCCATAATAGAAGTTGCATCTGCAGGAATAACTTGAGAACCTGTTTGATCTGCTAATTCTGAGATCGTTCCCAATCTTAAAGCAACAGGCGCATTAGTCAATACAAATTTCGCTCCTTCTTTATGTGCTCTTTCCGCAACTTTCCAGGCTATTGATTTTGAATCCAAGGCGCCAAAAATAATCCCTTTTTTTCCTTTTAGTAAATTATGCATGTGTCTATATTTCGTTTAAAATTTGTGCCAAATATAAAGTTTTTATTGCAATAATGATTTTGCATGTAAAACCGCCGAGTCGGTTATTTTATCACCACCTAACATTTGTGCGATTTCAACAATTCGCTCATCCTGATTTAACCTTACAAGTTTTGTTACTGTCTGATCCTGATCGTCTTCCTTAAACACTTTAAAATGAATATCCCCTTTTGCTGCTATTTGAGGCAGGTGAGTTATGGTGAAAACTTGCATGGTTTTACTCATTTGTTGCATGATCTCTCCCATCATATTTGAAATTTCACCTGATACTCCAGAATCTATCTCATCAAACATAATGGTTGGTAACTGCACACGTTTTGACAATATGTATTTTATCGCCAGCATAATTCTTGACAATTCTCCACCGGAAGCAGTTTTTTTGAGTTCATTTAGATTAGCTCCCTTATTTGCCGAAAAGAGAAACGCCAACTCATCTGATCCATTAGAAAAGAATTCATCCTTAAGACTTAATTGTAGCTTAAATTGGGCATTTGGAATTCCTAATTTGATTAATATGGTTTCCAACTGATGCACTAGTTTAGGAATCGCTTCTTCCCTGTTCTTATGGATCTGTTTTGCCAGACCTTTAACACTTGATTCAATTTTTGCTATCTTATTTTCAAGAGCAATTATTTCATTATCAAGATTTTCTGTAACCGATACTTTATCGGCTAATTCATCTTTAAGTTCTATTAATTGAGTAATAGAATCTGCATTGTGTTTTTGAAATAAGTTATGAATGATCTGCAACTTTGAATTAACTTGTTCCAATCTTCCCGGGTCTGCTTCCAGTTGATCCTGAAAATTCTCTATTTCCTCAAATACGTCATCCAGTTCAATTAAACTGCTGTTAATTCTATTGAACAAATCCAAATATTTTGGGGAAATCCCTGATAATTTTTGAATTGTATTTTTTAATTCTGTTAAGGTCGATAATATGCCTATTTGCTCTTCATTAAGCAATTGATTGGATAATGATAATTTCTCTTTGATCTCTTCAACATTATTGAGGGTCTCATATTCTTCTTCTAAAAGTTCGAGTTCACCCGGAGTCAAATTAGCTTCATCCAATTCATTTAAAAGGAACAAATTATAATCCTGCTCTTTTATCGCTTCTGATTTAAAGTCCTTAAGCTCCTCTAATTCCTTTTGTAAAGTTCTATATTGTTCTAAATTCCCGGAATATTCCAATAATAGTTCGTTGTTCTTAGCTAAGGCATCAATGACCTTAAACTGAAACTGATTATTCGTAAGTTCAAGAGTTTCGTGTTGTGAATGAATATCTATTAAGTAATTACTTAATCCTTGCAAAGCATCTAAATTAACAGGTGTATCGTTAACAAAGGCCCTTGATTTACCTGAAGGTAATATTTCTCTTCTAATGATTGTTTGCGGTTCATAATCCATATCCAAATCCAAAAAATATTGCTTAAGATCATAATTTGCAATATCAAAAACAGCTTCAATAATACACTTTTCAGATTTATTTTTTACGCTGGACAGGTCAGCTCGCTTTCCCAGAACTAGGGATAACCCACCCAATAAAATAGACTTCCCTGCTCCTGTTTCTCCTGTAATTATAGACAACCCATTGTTAAAGCTAACCGATAGATTATCGATCAACGCATAGTTCTTTATGGATAGTGATGCTAACAAGCCTTTGAAAAATTAGATAAAACTAAGATAAATAAAAACCAATAATGAAGTTAATTTTTATATCTATTAAAAGTTAATATTTCGCCATTTTGACGAATGCATAGGAGCAATTTTTGTTAATATTTCTTTTGTTTCGGCAATATTAACACTAGGACCGCCAGAGAAGATTTGTTCAATCTCATCTGATTTGGCATCGAAAAAAGTACGTAATAAGAAAGAATTAGGTCTTCTGGTATTTAGCTCTTTTAGCTGATCAAATGATCTGGCTATTATTTCTTTGGCAATTTTAGGATTCTCATTCATAACATCCAGACCTTCTAAATGATATGAGTACAAAACATTTCTGTATTCTTTATAGGTAGGAGATAATGTATTTGTTATTAGAATATATCTCGTTTGCCTTCCATCTGCTAGATTCCAGCCTTTAAAATTTTCTTGTTGTGAATAATTCAATATGATCTCGGCTTGTTTGTAATATTCCTCACCGCCTTTAAGGGCAAATGTATCGGCATCAATGCCCAAAATCATGTAAACATGAAAAGCTAAAACTGATACCAAATTAGAGACAAACTGATTTTTATTGAAGATCAAATCTTGAAATTCTACATATCTAAATGCAAAATCTCCATCATTGTAATTGTATACCGGAGTAACGTAAGACGAATTAAAAACCGGACGAGATGATTGAATTTGCAATGAGGCAATGAAACTATCGTTGTTGTACGCAGTTACATTGATCACCATGCTACAATTTATTCTTTCTTGCGGAGTAAAAACCTTATTCGTCCATTTTGTATTATTAATGAACTCCTTTAATTGTTTTTCTAAAGTCTTAAAAACAGGTAAGTTTTCATTTCCGGTTTGCTGAGCATTTACTACAATTTCGCAATTCAACTCTTGAGAAAAAGAAAAAAGGCTTGCAGACAGAAAAAGAATTAAAATTAATCTACGCATGGAGTTGTTCTAAGATTATATTTATTAAGTCTTGAGCTACTTCAGATTTAGACTTAAGTTCAAATTTAAGGATATTTTCTTGCTTATCTATAATAGTCACTTTATTAGTGTCAACTGCAAAACCAGCACCTTGATCATTTAAAGAATTCAATACTATCAGGTCTAAATTCTTATTAATTAATTTTGATTTGGCATTTTCCAACTCATTGTTCGTTTCCAATGCAAAACCAACTAAAAATTGCTCTTTTTTGATTTTACCTAAAGAGGCCAGAATATCTTTTGTCTTTACCAATTCTAATGAAAACGCTTCGTCAGACTTTTTTATTTTTGAAGCTGAGACATTTTTTGGTTTATAATCTGAAACGGCTGAAGATAAAACAGCCACATCTGCCGAATCAAATTCTTTAAGTGTTGCTTTGTACATCTCATCGGCACTAGTAACCGAAATTACATTGATTAAATTATTTGAGACTTTTTCATGCGTTGGTCCTGTTATTAAAAAAACTTCCGCTCCTAGATTGGCTGCAGCCTTTGCAATTTCAAATCCCATTTTACCACTTGAATGATTACCGATAAATCTTACTGGGTCTATCGCCTCATAGGTTGGTCCGGCAGTTATTACAAACTTCTTATTCTTTAAAGGGAGTGAATCCAGAATATTTTTTTCAATGAATGAAACAATATCTTCAGGTTCAGCCATTCGACCTTCACCAACCAATCCGCTCGCTAATTCTCCTTTGGTAGCAGGAATAACTATGTTTCCAAAACTATTCAGAATGCTTAAAGTCCTTCTGGTTGTTGGATGCTTGTACATATCCAGATCCATAGCAGGCGCAAAATATACGGGACATTTAGCTGAGAGATAAACAGCCAATAATAAATTATCACATACACCATTTGCCATTTTTGACATCGTATTTGCTGTTGCAGGTGCAATAATCATTAGGTCTGCCCAAAGACCCAATTCTACATGGCTATTCCATACAGGGTCTTCTTCATCTTCATTTACAAATGATGAATATACCGGATTATTAGATAATGTGGAAAGGGTTAATGGAGTTACAAAATCCTTGGAAGCAGGTGTCATAACCACCTTCACGTTGGCACCTGCTTTTATAAAAAGTCTTACTAAAAAAGCGGATTTGTACGCTGCAATACCAGCGGTAATGCCTAAAAGTACGTTCCTGCCGCTAAGTATTGACATTTAATTATGATTGAGTATCGTCGTCGGTATTTCTATAGTAGATCTTATCTTCTAACCATTCCTGAACTGCCAAAGCATATGGTTTAGGCAATTTTTCATAGAATTTAGACACCTCAATTTGCTCCTTATTCTCGAAAATTTCTTCAAGACTATCTGTATAAGTGGCAAACTCTTCTAATTTTTCAATTAACTCCTTTTTAATTTCAGAGTTTATTTGTTCAGCGCGTTTCGATATAACTGAAATCGCTTCGTAAATATTTTGAGTTGGAGCATCTATCTCATTTCTGTCGTAAGTGACAGTTTCTATTGGAGCTTTGCTTTTCTTGAAATCCATAGTTTTAATTATTAGCTTTTTGAATTATATCGTTGAAGTTGATTATTCACTTCTTGTAACATGTTATTTACTATATCTGTTTTATCTGTACTTGCAAAATTTTTCAAAAACGATTCCAGATAATTCTGTGCAACCTTTAAACGTTCTTCTTTTTTATATTCAACACTATTTACAGCAAGTTTATAAGCTGAATCCAGACGGTAATATAAAGCCTCTTCCCTTAATTTTGATCCGGGATACTCCAGTAAAAAATTATTAAAGGAATTTATGGAAGCTTTATAATCTGTTATGGTGTTGTATTGCTTTGCAATTTCGAATGCCTTCTTTTCTAATTTAAAATCCAATTCCTGCACCATTCTATTGGCTTCTTCAACATTTGCAGAATCAGGGTATGTATTGATAAAAACCTGAAGTTTTTCAATGGCATCAATCGTCTCCTTTTGATCTTTTGTATAAACAGGGCATAACAAATAATAGCTTTTTGCTGAAAGAAAAGCTGCTTCTTCAACTTTTTCACTTTTTGGATAAGACGTTACAAAGCGCTCAAACTGGTATCCGGCTAAATAATAGTCCTTCATTTCATAGAATGACTTGGAATACATATACATTAATTTCTCGGCTTGCGGCTTGCCTCTATAGTTAGGAACTATCTGAACAAATAAACGATTTGCTTTTGCATATTTACCTTCATCATACAATTCTGTAGCTAATTTAAACTTATCGGCCACACTTTCGCTTTTTAAGGCTTTTTGAAATTCACTGCAAGAGCTGAAGCCTAGTAATAAAATTAAAATGTAAAAATATTTCTTCATGAATTTTAAACAGGATGCAAAATTAAGCATTTATAACGGATTTTAAAAACTATTATTTTGTCTAAAATAAAGCTTGTCAAACAGTTAAATTAATGATTAAGTTTTATTTAACTCTTTCACCGATTTAAAAGTGTTTAATGAATGTTTTTATTTTTTCTTTCAGAGCTAGTGTTGCAGGCACTAAAGGTAGCCTAACCAAATCCTTACATAAATTCAATGCCTGAAGTACAGCTTTTATACCAGCAGGATTATTTTCAGAAAATATCAAATTTGTTATTTCCATAAGCCTGAAATGAAGCTTATAGGATTCTTTAGCATTTCCTTTAAGTCCTAAACGTATCATTTCTGAGAATTCCTTTGGAAATGCCTGACCAATTACAGATATAACTCCAGATCCTCCAGCCAAAGTAACGCCAAGCGCCAGATCATCATCACCCGATATTATTAGAAAATCTTCCGGTTTATCTTTTATGAGCTGCAAATATTGAGCTGTGCTGTTTCCAGCTTCTTTGACAGCAACAATATTTTTAAAATCTTTAGCCAGCCTTAAAGTTGTAATTGGCTCCATGTTTTTTGAAGTTCTACCCGGAACATTATACAATATAATTGGTATAGGTGAAGCCTTTGATATTGCCTTAAAATGCTGATATAACCCTTCTTGAGTTGGTTTGCTGTAGTAAGGTGAAACGGATAGAATAGCAGTAATATCGCTAAAGTCAGTCGACTTAATTTCCTCAATGACCTGCATGGTGTTATTACCACCTATTCCCAGCACCAATGGAACACGACCTTTATTAGCCTCCTTTATTGTTTTTATTATGTCCTTCTTTTCCTGTTTTGTAATAGTTACGCTTTCACCAGTAGTTCCAGAAATTACAAGATATTCTACGCCATTCTCTATATTAAATTTTACTATCCTTTTAAGGGCTTCATGGTCAATTGACAAATCATCCTTAAAAGGAGTGACTAATGCAACACCGGTTCCAATTAATTCTTTCATTTATAGTTTTTTTAGAATGGTTAAGTACTTAATAAATTCTTGTTTAAATATGTCTATTTCTTTGGTGTCTACTTCTAAAATAAGATCGTGCAAGCGCTCATCATAATTGGAAATTCCAACTTTAAAATTGGCCTTTGAAAGCGCTGATATCAAATTAAGTTCGAGGTTATCATTCTTGTAATAACTTATCAAAACATCAAAAGGTGTATTTATAAATGTTTTTAATCCATTATCTTTAATTTTCCCTCTCCAACCAATTTGCTTTTCAGAATACAGTAATTCATTAGAGAATTCAACTAATTTTGGATCATCTGTAAAACCGGCAAATTTAATTTTATTCGGATTTAATTTTAATTCTTCAAAAAAAATCCTGAACATTTCAAAATCATCAAATTCACTAAGGTTTACAACGATGCCTACCGATTCTATTTTATTTGAAGAAATTTCAGGAACCCTAAAATCTATTAGCCTGTTAATAAATTTTTGATTTGATTTTTCTTTAAAACGCTTTAAAATCATCTATATTTAATCCTTGATACAAATGTAATAAAGTACATTTAAAAAAAATCAAATTAATGAAGCATAAAATAATATTGATGCTTGGAGTTCTATTGGTGATTTTTTCTTGCAAAAAAGAACCTAATTATTTAACCAAAATTAAAGCAGTAAATCTCGATATTACAGATAGTTTAGAGACGGTTGCTGAAATTGATGAGTTTATAAAACCTTACCGAGATCATGTCAATAAAGATCTTGATAGTGTTTTGGCTTATTCAATGGATACATATTCAAAATCTGACGGAGAATTAAACACGGCTATTGGTAATTTAATGGCAGATTTAGTTTACGAACAGGCAAACCCAATATTTAATTCCAGAACCGGAAAAGACATAGATTTCGTTATGCTTAACCATGGTGGAATTAGATCGATAATCTCAAAAGGAAATATAACAACAAGAACAGCCTATGAAGTCATGCCTTTTGAAAATAGTATTGTCGTTACTGATCTTCAAGGTACTCGTGTACAGGAATTAATTGATTACTTAGTGAGGAATAAAAGAGCGCATCCAATATCGGGGTTAAGCATTGAACTCGACTCTGATTTCAACTTAAAAAAGGCATTGATAAATGGCAAGCCACTTGATTTAAACAAGAACTATATGGTTTGCACCAACGACTACCTTGCTAATGGAGGTGATCATATGAACTTTTTTAAGGAAAGAGATAGTATATACATCTTAGATTACAAGATAAGAAATGCACTCATTGACTACTTTATGAAAGCAGATACAATTAATCCTAAAATCGATAATAGATTTATTCAGTTAAAGTAATATGAAAAGAAGGGAATTTATAGAACAAGCAGCAGCAGTTGGTGCATTGGCAACATTAGGCGGTGTGGGATTACAATCCTTTTCCTC